>CAMDAN010000005.1 GCA_945888535.1 Bordetella parapertussis | reverse complement strand
GCTGGCAGCTACGAATTAGAAGGCGAGGTAAGCCCACGGTCTTTGCTCAATAAGTTGGTTCAAGGAGACGAAGCCCTTCGCAGCGTGACGTTGGTTGAAGGCTGGACTTTTAAGCAAGTGCGCGTGGCCTTGGCGAAAGCCGAACACTTAAAACCGGAATCAGCCCCATTAGGAAACTCGGAGCTGATGCTTCAACTAGGCCGCGAAGGCGTTCACCCTGAAGGCCGGTTTTACCCTGATACCTACACCTACTCCAAAGGTTCATCCGATATGGCCGTCCTCAAGCGCGCCATGCGGGCAATGGATACGAAACTTGCATTGGCCTGGAGTCAAAGAAATCCGAGCGTGCCGCTGCAGTCCCCTGACCAAGTCTTGACGCTAGCCAGTATTGTTGAAAAGGAAACAGGCCGCGCGTCAGACCAGCCGCAAATTTCAGCCGTTTTTAATAATCGCTTACTTTTAGGGATGCGTTTGCAAACCGACCCCACGGTGATTTATGGGATGGGGGAGGCATTCGATGGTAATTTACGGAAAAATGATTTACTAAGCGACACGCCTTACAACACCTACACTCGGGCCGGATTACCGCCAACGCCGATTGCCATGCCCGGTCGCCAAGCCCTCTGGGCTGCGACCCACCCAGCGGCTACCAAAGCTTTGTACTTTGTAGCCCGAGGCGATGGCACCAGCGCCTTCAGCGAAACCCTTGATGAACACAACCGTGCAGTCAATAAATACCAACGTGGCAAATAAAAAGTTGAAAAGCACCTAAAAAAATGAGCGGTTTATTTATTAGTTTTGAAGGAATTGACGGCGCTGGCAAGTCCACCCACATTGCCGCATTGGCCCAAGCATTCAAGGCACAGGGCAGGGCGGTCACCCAGACCCGCGAACCCGGGGGGACGCCCTTGGCAGAAACGCTGCGCCGCTTGGTTCTTAACGATCCCATGGATGCGTTAACCGAGTCTTTGTTGGTTTTTGCAGCTCGGAGAGACCACATTCAACAAGTCATTGCGCCTGCTTTAGCCCAAGGGCAAGTGGTTCTTTGCGACCGTTTTTCGGATGCGACGTTTGCCTACCAAGGCGCGGGGCGTGAATTTGACTGGGACGTATTGCTCACGCTTGAGAAGTGGGTTCAAGAGGGACTACAGCCAGACTTAACGGTATGGTTTGATTTGCCTGCATCGGTGGCCGCAGTGCGCCTCGCCGATGCCCGCGTTCCAGATAAATTCGAATCGCAGCCGGGTGCATTTTTTGAAAAAGTAGCCAGCGGTTACGCTCGCCGCCAAGCCCACGACCCGCATCGGTTTGCCCAAATTAACGCAAACCAAGGCCCAGATGCTGTTTGGAAAGATGTCTTAGCGGCGGTACAAGAAAGGGGCTTTTTAGCATGATCGCCACGTGGATTGCGCAACAAACCCAAGCCTTATTAGCCCAACGCGGCCACGCTTGGCTGCTCATGGGGCCTTCAGGTTTGGGCCAATACAGTTTGGCGATGGCTTTGGTGAGGGCGTGGCTGTGTGAGCAACCCGACAGCCATGGCGCCTGCGGGACGTGCGGGAGTTGCCATGCGATTGACGTTCGTACCCACGCCGACTTGTGCGTCTTGATGCCCGAGACCAAGATGCTGGAGCTCGGCTGGCCCTTAAGCGAAAAAGCCCAAAGTGATATTGACGATAAAAAGAGAAAGCCTAGCAAAGAGATTCGGGTGGATGCGATGCGCGATGCGGTTGAATTTACCCAACGAACCAGTGCGCGGGGGCGGGGCAAAGCGGTTTTGATTTTTCCGGCCGAAGACATGAACGGCATTACAGCCAACGCCTTGCTAAAGACGCTGGAGGAGCCGCCCGGCGATGTGAAGTTTGTTCTCGCTACCGAATCGGCCCACCAGTTGCTTCCCACCATCCGAAGCCGCTGCCTGACCCACACCATGGTTTGGCCTGATGTTTCTCAAAGTGAGCAGTGGCTGATCGATCAGGGGCTGTCAGCCCCACACGCACAGCAGCTTCTTAAAGCAACGGGCGGACGTCCGCAAGATGCGCTGGAGTTTTCCCAATCCGGCAGAGATCCTTCTGTCTGGGCTGCGTTTCCCAAAGCAATGTCCAAAGGCGATACGTCTTTTGTAAAAGAGTGGACGGGCCCTGAGCTGATTGATGCTTTGCACAAACTTTGCCATGACGTAATGGCGGTGTCGGTGGGTTCCGAACCGCGTTTCTTTTTGGCTACCGATTTGCCAAAAGCTCCGACCATTGAAAAAACTTCTTATTGGAGTCAGGCGCTAGCCCAAAGCAGACGCACCATAGACCATCCCTATAACGCCGGGCTGATGCAAGAAGCCTTGGTTAGCCAAGCCCAAACCGCCCTTCATTGATGTTTACCGATTCCCACTGCCACCTCACATTTCCTGATCTTTCCAACGATTTGGTGGATATTCGCGCGGCGATGGTGACGGCCCAAGTCACCCGCGCTTTGTGTATTTGTACTACCTTAGAAGAGTTTCCTTCGGTACACCAGTTGGCCTTGTCTTACGATAATTTTTGGGCCAGTGTGGGCGTCCACCCTGACAACGAAGGCGTGACGGAGCCCTCGGTTGATGATTTGGTTCGACTTGGAAACCTCCCTCGGGTGGTTGCCGTTGGGGAAACTGGGTTGGACTACTACCGCTTGAATGGGCGAACAGTTGCCGATATGGGGTGGCAACGCGCAAGGTTTCGGACCCATATTCAAGCGGCCCAAAAGCTCAAAAAACCCTTGGTGATTCACACCCGAAGTTCCAGTGAAGACACTTTGGCGATTTTGAAAGAAGAGGGCGAAGACGCAAGAGCAAGCGCTGCGGGCGGTGTTTTTCACTGTTTTACCGAGACTCGGGAAGTCGCTAAAGCAGCGCTTGACCTAGGTTTTTACATCTCTTTTTCGGGAATTTTGACTTTTAAAACCGCCCAAGACTTGCGCGACGTTGTCTCTTTGGTTCCCTTGGATCGCATCTTGATTGAAACCGACAGCCCGTATTTAGCCCCCGTTCCGCATCGGGGAAAAACCAATAACCCGTCGTATGTTTCGTTTGTAGCGCAACAAATCGCAACCCTGACCGGCCGATCAGTGGATGAGGTCGCTCGTCTTACCAGCGATAACTTCTCAACCCTTTTTCCAGCAATTCAATCATGATAAATTACTTTAGATATTTTTTATATCTTATTGTTTTTATTGGATTTTCTTCTGTTAAAGCAGGGTCGTATGACGATTTTTTTATCGCCATCAACCGAGACGACGGCGTTACCGTCCAGCGCTTGCTTCTACAAGGATTTGACCCCAATACGATCGGGCCAGCAGGCTTTTCTGGACTTTTTGCGGCTATTAAAGGCCCATCGCCCAAGGCTATTGAGGCTTTACTCGCAGATTCGCGGCTTAATGTGGAGCTTCGAACAGCCCAAGATGAAAGCCCCTTAATGCTGGCGGCATTGGCGGGAATGACTGATTTGTGCAGCCAGTTGATTTCGCGTAACGCCGATGTCAACAAAACCGGATGGGCACCTTTGCATTACGCGGCCACCAGCGCTAACTTAAATACCTTGCGCTTGCTACTAGATAACTTTGCCTACATTGACGCGGAGTCACCCAACCAAACCACGCCGCTCATGATGGCCGCAAAATATGGGAATGCCCAGACGGTTCAGACCTTGCTTGAGGCGGGTGCCGACTTCACCTTGAAAAATGCGTTAGGTTTAACAGCCTTTGACTTCGCCCAACAGGCCGGGCGCTTGGATTCAGCCAACCTGATTACTGCAGCTATCCGGGCAAATCGCCCAAAAGGCAAATGGTAGATAACTTCATACGATGTTTATTATGTTAATAGACGTATCGAGTTTGTTAAACCCAATTCAGCCAGAGACCGCCCCCTCAAATGTGCCCCCAAACCAAGAGCGCATCTCTATCTTGGCAGGCTAAGTCCACTTTCGCTCCCACCGGCAGCAACACTTTGGTTGCGACATGGCCTAAGGGTAAATCGGTTAGGACAGGAACTTTCACCTGAGATCTAAGCCAAGCGACGACGCTCGACAACTTAAATCCTTTGTCGTGCGGTACCAATTTGTAGTTCGTGAATTGGCCCAAGACAATCGCTTTTTGCTGGGCTAAAACGCCTGAGTGAAGCAAATGCGTCAGCATTCTCTCAATCCTATATGGGTGTTCACCCACATCTTCAAGAAACAAGATACCGCCTTTGATTTTCGGAAAATACGGTGTTCCCAACATCGACACCAAGACCGATAAATTCCCACCCCACAACTTAGCGTTAAGGATGTTCAGCTCCAGGTCGCTCTGGTCTTTACTTAAACGCCACCCTGCGCCTTCGCCCTGCTCTTGCAGCAAATCGTCAAAACAGGCTTGCATAATCTCATCGGGCGGTTCGACCGAGCCAAAATCTTCACCCAAGGCGGGACCTTGCCAAGTGATTGCGCCAGTTTTGGCAAGAACCGCCAACTGAAAAGCCGTAAAGTCACTCAATCCTACAAATTGCATACCTTGATCAATAGCTTTTGAAATCTGGGTGTAGGGCAACGCAGGAAGCAATCGCGTTAAGCCATACCCCCCACGGGAAATGAGCGAGACGTCGGCCCCGCTGTTGGCGGCCCGGGAAATCGCAGTAATCCGAGTGGCATCGTCGCCCGCAAACCGCTGGGAAGAGGTCAAAGCATCGGCATCTACCTCCACTTCGTGACCCAAAGCGCGAAGCCTTTGGATACCACGGCGAAAAGCAGGCTTGTCTCGGACGGCGCTGGAGGGTGAGTAAATGTAGATGTGACTCATAGCAATCGCTCTATTATCTTGGATTAAAAATATCCAAGGCCGCTTTTGCAATCGACTCACCATGCTCTTGAACAAAGTGACCGGCCTGCGGCAAAACAAGAACCTCTGAACAACTCCTGATCTGACTTTGCAAGTGGCGCATGACCGGTTCACCCAAAACGGGATCTTGTTGGCCAATCGCCATGAAGCTTTTTCCAGTCCAGTCATTAAGCCAAAAGTCACGGGCCGAGCGGGAAAGCGCCGCACCGTCGTCAGTCGTATTTTCAGGGACTAGCTTAGGAAACGCACGCAAAGCGGCCCGGTGGCCTCGGTCAGGAAACGGCGCGTTATAGGCTTGCCATTCTTCTTCAGTCATTTGCGGATTACCCCGCGCCAATAAACGACCCACATCAAACTCAGAGTTTTTCTCACACCAACCGCGCCACGCGACAAACCCGGGCGACAAAGGCACATCCCCCGTAGCGAGCATGGTATTCATTACCAGCAAGCCAGAAAATCGCTCGGGCGCTGCCATGGGCAAGGTCAAACCCAAAATACCGCCCCAGTCTTGAGCCACCAAAACGATGTTGCGTAAGTTCAATCGTTCAATGAACTCAAGCAAGACCTGGCGGTGAAAGGCAAAGGTATGGGCGCTGTCTTTTTTGGGCTTGTCGCTTTTCCCAAAACCGATCAGATCAGGCGCAATCACGCGCTGCCCTGCCCCAGCAAAAACAGGAATCATCTTGCGGTACAGGTAACTCCACGCCGGGTTGCCATGCAAACACACGTAAGTTGTCGCTGCGTCAGGGGGGCCCTCATCCAGGTAATGCATGCGCAAACCATCCAAGGCGGGCAAGTCACTTAAGTAATTGGGTTGCCAAGGATAGTCCGACATGTTGGCAAAGCAATCCTCGGGAGTTCGCAAGGCGTCTTCGCGCACTGGGTTCGCTGTCACCCTCTTCGGCTTAAAAAAATCATGCATAACGGCAGCGCACTCCGACGCGAGAACTCCGCCTAAGACTTCGGTTTGGTGGTTTAAATCCGATGGGGTGAATAAATTCAAGACGGAACCTGCCGCGCCCGTTCGGGGTTCGGGAGCGCCAAAAACCACGCGCTTCAGCCGCGCATGGAGCATTGCGCCAGCGCACATGGCACACGGCTCCAAAGTTACAAACAATTCGCAGCCGTCTAGGCGGTAGTTTCCCAATGCTTTTGCCGCCGCCCGTAACGCGGCAATTTCTGCGTGGGCCGTGGGGTCTTGCCGACCAATGGGCGCGTTGTGGCCCACAGCAATTAGCGCGCCATTTTTAACGACGACTGCCCCAACGGGAACTTCTCCGGCCTGTGCTGCGAGAGCCGCTTGCGCTAACGCCAGGCGCATCCAGTGCGTATCAGGCAGCGAAGTTTCAGGCATTCAAACCCATTTGGCGCATCCATTGGCCCAGCGCTTTTTCATCCGGACTGCCCGCGTCATAGATCTCCAACATGCGACCGTGAGCCTCAGGACGGTGTTGATTCACTTTAACTTTACACTGTAACTCAATGATTTTCAATGAGAAAGCAACAATACCGTTGAGCATTTTCCCCGTGTAATCTTCTGGAAGCGCTCGCCATTGGTCAGCGTAGGCGGGCTCGTGGTCGGCGATTAATTGCTTAAGCAGCGCATCCTTGGCTGCGTGGCCGTCCAAAATTTCTGCCTCTACTGTGCAGTGCACAGCTACATAGTTCCAGGTTGGCACCCGCACGAGGTCGGGGTAAACCTTGGGCGACATATAGGCATGGGGCCCCATAAAGGTAACGACCGCCTTAGGCCGGGCTGTAAGAAATTTCCAATGCGGATTGCCTCGGGCGCAGTGCCCAAGCAAACGACCATGCTCAGCGTCTTTCGTTTCCTCCCAATGCAAGGGCAAATGGGTCACAAAAGGCAAACCAGCATCGTCAATCGAAATCAGACTGGCAAAAGGATGGCTGCGCATCACCTGCACTGCTACTGCGATGTCTTTGCTGTCGAATTGGGCGGGCATGTACATAGTTAAATTCTATCCAGGTGGCATCAGGTCAATGCGTCGATCGAATTTCAGTAGCGATTCTTTCGCTTAAGCCTGAAAAAGCCCTGACTGCAGACGTAGTGTCATTGCACTGTCATATCTTTGCAGCATATTCATTAGAGTTCAAATCAAATCAATGCAAGGGTATTTATGCAGTCGTTTCAAACCTGGTCTCGTCGAACCTTGCTCGCTGGCTTTGCCGTTTGCGCGCTTTCGCAAGCAACTGTTTTTGCTCAGAGCGCAGCAACTACATTCCCTGATCGGCCTGTCAAAATTATTGTCCCGTTTGCCCCGGGTGCAGGCACTGACGCCATGGGACGACTGGTTGCGCAGAAGTTGGGTGAGGTTTTGGGCGCTAGCTTTGTGGTCGAAAACCGAACCGGTGCATCGGGCGCCATTGGCACACAGTTCGTGGCTCAACAAGCTGCAGATGGGTACACCCTACTGCTTGTTGCATCGCCATTCACCACGGTAGCGGCATCGCTGCCTTCTGCGGGCTATGACCCGATAAAAAGCTTCACACCTGTGGGAATGATTGCCAGCGGTCCCTTGGTATGGGCCGCTAACAATCAGCTACCGGCAAACACCATGCAGGAACTGGTCGCGCTTGCACGTCAAAAGCCAGGCGTGCTGAATTACGGCTCGGCGGGTGCTGGTGGTGTTAACCACTTGGTCCTTGAATTACTTAAGACTAAGACTGGCACATTTATCATCCATATTCCCTATCGCGGAGTGGCACCGGCAGCCGTTGATATGGTGGCGGGTGAGGTGCAATTGATAACAGGCACCATACCTGCCCTGCTCCCGCTTATCAAAGACAAGCGAATTAAGCCACTGGCTGTGACAAGCGCGAAACGTTCGCCAGCTTTGCCTGATGTGCCAAGCATGTCGGAAGCCGGATTCAAAGGCTTTGACGTACTTAACTTCTTTGCACTTGCCGCTCCTGCCGGTACACCAGCCGCCGTGATTGAAAAACTCAATACTGCATTGAACAAGGTCTTGGCTATGCCGGAAGTGTTGGCTCGGTTCAAAGTGGACGCTGTCGATGCAATGCCAGGCACACCCGCAGCACAGGCAAAGTTTATTGACGCTGATTTCCAAGCTTGGCGCGACGTGGTTCGCACGCAAAAGCTCATTATCGAATGATGGATACGCCAACCCTGTGGTTTGCAGACGCAAGGAAAGTGGCTGAGTAGGAATCAATTTTAGGTAGAGTGCTATCGAGGCACAAAAAGTACCACTGACAAAAAGCCGCTGCACCTTTCGGAGCAGCGGCTTTTTTACCAAGGTAGCCGATTAAACTCCGATCAGACCACCGTCATTGCGCGTGATCACACGAGTTGCTGAGCGGGGGCGACCCACTGGACCATAGCCAGCGTTACCTGGCCAGGTGCTTTCCAAGTTGTATTGCGCTGCATTGCCCAGGGCCGGCGTGTTCTCTCCCGGGTGCTGGATGTTGACAAACAGTGTCTTGCCGTCTTCGGTCTCGGTGATACCGGTGACCTCTGCGCCTTTGGGCGCAACTAGAAAACGGCGCAGACGGGTCTCACCAAGCGCCGCACCGATGAAGGTGTCCTGCTTGCCAGTGACTTGGGCACCGCTGACTGTCATTGCATTGTTGACCGTGACCTTGCCACCATCACCCACTTGACCGGGCACAGCTGCCAGCAACATACAGTTGGTCTCATCGGTCATGGCGCCGTCGTCGGTCTGAATCCAGCAAATGCCAGTGGCTTTGCTAAACCACAAACCATCCGGGGAAGAAAATGCATTCTTAGCCGTCAAGCCGGACAAATTGGCATCGCCAGCATCTTCTTCGGCGCCGAACACAAAAATATCCCAGGCAAAACCCATCGCCGTGGCGCTTTGACCGTCTTCCTTGAAACGGATGATGTGGCCGTTCGGGTTACCTGCGCCCTTTTTGCCGTCCAGGTCCATGTAAGCACGCGGGTTGGCCGCATCGACCTTGGTCGGTGTGCGGTTGCTGGCATTGTTATTGGTCAGCGCGAAATAAATCTCGCCATTTTTATAGTTGACCGCACCCCACTCAGGGCGGTCCATCTTGGTGGCACCCACGGCATCAGACGCATGACGCGCATTGATCAACACATCAGCCTGGTTGGCAAAGCGGTAAGCCGTGTGGTTGGCGATACGCGGGTCAGCGATCGAGAGCTCAAGCCACTGGCCTTTGCCATCTGCATTGAACTTAGCGACGTAGAGCTTGCCTTCTGACAAATACTTGTCGCCGGCCGCCATACCGCCGCCAACGTCTTTGGCATCCCAATTGGCCGTAGAGACAAATTTGTAGATGTACTCGTTACGGGAATCGCAGCCCATGTAAAAGGCCAGCGGAGCGCCTACTTTGGGCAAACCACAAACTGCAGCTTCATGGGCAAAACGGCCCATGGCAACCCGCTTGGCGGGCACTGAGTTGGGTGCCAGTGGATCAATTTCAAGGTTGTAGCCAAAGGTGTTGGGCTCATTGCGGAAGTCTTCTGCAGCTGAGTTACCGGCGGCGGCAATGTTCCAGCGGGCGAAGCGGTTATCGCTTGCCGAGACTGTGTGCCAGCCTTGGCTGCGCTCGGTTTTGTTAGCGCTGGTCAGGGCCACGCTAGCGACACCATAACGCTTGTGCGAAGCCAAGGTCTTGGCGTCACCGGGGTTACTTCCCACGGGGATCTGGAAATACATGGCCCAGTTTTCTTCGCATGCCAAGTAAGTGCCCCATGGCGTTTTACCGTGGCCGCAATTGTTCAGCGTACCGCGGCTGGTGGCGCCGCTGGGGTCATAGCGGGTGCTCATCATGGTGCGAATATTAGCCATGTGTGCGGCCGGGCCAGAAATACGTACGGGCGTCTGGGGTGTCACACGGCGGTTCAACGGAGAGTCGAGCTTGTAGCTCCATCCGGAGGCGTTCTTGCTGAGTTCGACCACCGAGACGCCGTGCAAATTGATTTCTTTCAGTACTTCAAGCTCAGGGCGAGCGCCCAGATCCCACTGGCCGAATTGGTCAAACTTACGACCGGAAACGCCATTCGAGGTCTGACCCTTGGGGTGCAGATAATGTGCCTCGGCAGAGCTTTCGTGGTTAACGCTTAATACAGCGCGTCCCGTGTCTTTGTCAGAATATTTACCGGCAGCGTCAACGTAATAAATGTCCATACCGTCATGCTGGTCACCAATGCGGGCGGACCAGTCATCGGTCTCTGCGCCTTGGTTGGAATAGGCTGCAACGCTGCGGTTGAGTGGGTCACCACCGGCATGCAAGACCTTGTAGCTGTAGCCAGGCGGCAAAATAACGCTGTCAAGCACGCTCTTATCAATAGAGCCAAAACCGAGCGAAGCGCTCTTGCCCTCACCCGAAGTGCTTATGCTGGCGCAACCGGGCAGCATGGCCATGGTTGACAGCGCTGCCAAACCGAAACCGCCTTGGATCAGGCGGCGGCGCGATGGATTCTCAAGCGCTTTTCCGAGCACACTTTGAAAGTGCTCATTGTTAGATAGATTGCAGTTGTCGTCGTCGAAATTGTGTGTCATTAAAACTCCAGATGATAAAAAAACAAGCGATAAAAAAATCAGGCACAGAGATGCCTTACTTCTAAGAGCTTGTTGATTTAAACGGAGTCGTATGACAATGTGATGTCACCCAAGAGGAAAATAGTTTTTTCACCCAATTAACATCCATTGGGGCCAAACGACTCTCGCTAAGCTCAGCCCATACAGGCGGTGCTATCGAGGCACAAAAATGGATGGACTGACGCCAAAAAACTTGCCAATATTGTTACTACTCCCACTCAATAGTAGCCGGCGGCTTGCTAGAAACATCGTAGGTTACGCGGTTGATTCCGCGCACTTCGTTGATGATTCGGCCTGATACTTTTTTAAGCAAAGCGTAGGGCAGCTCAGCCCAATCGGCGGTCATAAAGTCGCTGGTTTGTACAGCGCGGAGTGCGACAACGTAGTCATAGGTGCGGCCGTCGCCCATAACGCCTACGCTCTTGACCGGCAAAAAAACTGCAAAGGCTTGGCTGGTGAGGTCATACCAGCTTTTTCCAGTTGCTTCGTCGATAAAGTTACGCAACTCTTCAATGAAGATGGCGTCGGCGCGGCGCAAGAGGTCTGCGTATTCTTTTTTGACTTCGCCCAAAATGCGCACTCCCAAGCCTGGGCCAGGAAAAGGATGGCGGTAGACCATGTGAAAAGGCAGGCCTAAGGCCACGCCGAGTTCTCGGACTTCGTCTTTGAATAACTCTCTCAAGGGCTCCAGCAGCTGGAGGCCCAACTGTTCGGGCAGGCCGCCAACGTTGTGGTGGCTTTTAATAACCACGGCTTTTTTGGTTTTTGCGCCGCCGGACTCAATCACGTCAGGGTAAATCGTTCCTTGGGCTAGCCACTTGGCACCTTGAGCGCCCTCGCCTTTGAGCTTGGCGGCCTCTGACTTAAAGACTTCAACAAATTCACGGCCAATGATTTTGCGCTTCGCCTCGGGTTCGTTAACGCCGGCAAGTTGGCCTAAGAATTGGTCTGCCGCGTCCACGCGAATCACTTTGGCGTGTAATTTGCCAACGAACATGTCCATCACCATGTCGCCTTCGTTAAGCCGAAGCAAACCGTGGTCGACAAAAACGCAGGTCAATTGATCACCAATAGCGCGGTGAATGAGGGCTGCAGCCACTGAAGAATCTACGCCCCCAGACAAGCCCAAAATCACTTCTTCTTTGCCAACCTGGGCCCGAATTTTTTCAACGGCTTCACTGATGTAGTCGCCCATGACCCAATCGGCTTTGGCGCCACAAATCTCTAATGCGAAACGCTCCAAGATGGCTGCGCCGCGCTGGGTGTGAGTGACTTCAGGGTGAAACTGAAGCGCATAAAAACGCCGCGATTCATCGGTCATGCCGGCAATGGGGCAACTGTCGGTGCTGGCCATCAAAGAAAAACCGGGGGGGAGTTCGGTGACCTTATCGCCGTGGCTCATCCAGACCTTGAGCATGCCGTGTCCCATGGGGGTGGTGTAGTCTTGAATTCCGTCTAGTAAGGCGGTGTGCCCGTGGGCGCGAACGTCGGCATGACCGAACTCGCGCTTTTCACTAGGCGCGACCACGCCGCCGAGTTGAACCGCCATGGTGAACATCCCGTAGCAAATTCCCAAAACAGGAATGCCGAGTTCGTAAACCACTTTAGGGGCGCGAAGGTCGTGCTCTTCGTAGGTGCTGGCGTGGCTACCGGAAAGAATGATGCCTTTGAGCAGGCCGTCTTTGGCGTAGTCGCGAATCCATTCGTCTGATACGTCACAGGGATGGACTTCACAAAAAACGTGGGCCTCGCGAATGCGACGTGCAATCAGTTGGGTAACTTGGGAGCCGAAATCGAGAATGAGGATTTTTTGGTGGGACATAAAAAAAATTAAATCTGTTACTAAGTCAAAACATAAAACGATTCATCACGCACGTGTATTCAAGCTCGCCAAAAAATTTAATGGAGTACAGATTTTGAAAGCGGTTTTTTTTTGCAATGGTTCATTTAAGACAAGTAAATCCTCATCGCCAGTGACCAAGTAGTCCACCATTGCGCTGTCCGCTAAATCAAGAAAAATTTGATCTTTGGGATCGCGGCACCGGGGCACATGGACTATGTTGGCAGATGATTTAAGCGTGTGTGCTTCGACATAGGGCATATACAAAGCCAAGATATTATTTGCGTCGGCTTGACTGAGTTTGAATTTTTTGTACCCCAAGACGCGAACTAATTCGGTCATGGTTTGGTGACAAACAACAGGCACAAAGCGCTTGTCTTGCCAACTGTGCCTGAGCTGACTCAAGCGCCCAGAACGGAAAAGCAAAGAGGAGAGAACGACATTGGTGTCCAACACCACGCGAAGGAGCGGCATTGTTTACTCGCGGGCCCACTTAACCGCATCAACTACGTCTTGCTCCTTGATACCCAATGATTCAAGCTTGTCCCATACCTCGTCCATGCGAGTTACTTGTACTGGTGTCAACACAATACGCCCCGCTTCTGCCGTAACCTCGTAATATTCTGCAGGCGAGCACAACGAAAGAACCGCCTTAGGCAGCGTGATTTGGTTTTTAGCGGTGATTTTGGTAAGCATGAATATCTCCCAAAGTAAGGAATCCTTACTTTACCATGAGTTTTTACAGGGCTCGGTCAATCAGCACGGTAGTTAGGGGCTTCTTTGGTGATTTGGACGTCGTGCACATGGCTTTCACGAATGCCGGCGGTGGTAATTTCCACAAACTGGGCTTCGTTTTGCATGGCTTCAATGGTGGCGCAGCCGCAGTAACCCATGCTCGCTCGCAAGCCGCCAGCCATTTGGTAAATGATGGAGACGACCGAGCCTTTGTAGGGTACGCGACCTTCAATACCTTCGGGAACCAATTTGTCCGCGTTGGTGTTTCCGGTGCTGGATTCTTGAAAGTAACGGTCAGCACTGCCCTGCTGCATCGCGCCGATCGAGCCCATGCCACGGTAGCTTTTGTAGCTGCGGCCTTGGAACAATACGATTTCGCCAGGGGCTTCTTCGGTACCGGCAAACATACCGCCCATCATCACGGTGCCTGCGCCTGCGGCAATGGCTTTAGCAATATCGCCGCTGTAACGGATGCCGCCGTCAGCAATCAACGGAACGCCGGTGCCTTTAAGAGCAGTCGCTACGCTGTCAACGGCCATGATTTGCGGCACACCAACACCGGCAACGATGCGGGTGGTACAAATAGACCCAGGGCCGATACCCACTTTGACTGCGTCCGCACCCGCTTCAACCAAAGCCAAAGCAGCCGCACCAGTGGCAATATTGCCTCCGATGACTTCAATGTGCGGATAATTTTGTTTAACCCAGCGAACGCGATCAAGAACGCCTTTGCTGTGGCCGTGTGCTGTATCAACAACGATGGCATCAACGCCGGCGCGTGACAAGGCCTCAACACGTTCTTCTGTGCCCTCGCCCACACCGACTGCTGCACCTACACGCAGCTTGCCAGCACCATCGCGGGCGGCGTTGGGAAAGTTCAGTTGTTTGGTAATGTCTTTAACGGTTATTAAGCCTTTGAGCTCAAAAGCGTCATTGATTACCAAAAGGCGTTCGAGCTTGTGTTTGTTGAGCAGGTGTTTGGCTTGTTCCGGCGTGGTGCCTTCGGGAACGGTAATCAAACGCTCACGCGGCGTCATGATTTCACTGACCTTTTGGTCGTAGCGGGTCTCGAATCGCAAATCGCGGCCGGTGACAATGCCGACCACTTTTTTACCATCACACACGGGGAAACCCGAAACACCGAGTTCGTCGGAGAGCGCCATCACTTGGCGAACGGTGGTGTCGGGCGTAATCACAACGGGGTCACGCAAAACGCCAGACTCGTAACGCTTGACCTTGGCAACCTGGGCGGCTTGTTCTTGGGCGGTGAGGTTCTTGTGAACAATACCAATGCCGCCTTCTTGCGCAATGGCAATCGCCAAACGCGCTTCCGTAACCGTGTCCATGGCCGCAGAAACCAAGGGCAAGTTGAGGCGGATATTGCGGGAAAACTGGGTGGCGAGGGAGGCGTCCTTAGGCAGGACTTGGGAGTACGCTGGCACCAACAACACATCGTCGAAGGTGAGCGCTTTGCCGAGAAGGCGCATGTCAAAGCTCCAAAAAGCGAATTGTACCCTTGCACTCACTCGCCATTCTCATATTGGCATGAAATAAGCGACTCAATACCCCGCTTTAGCGCCTTCGCGAAGCTTGGAAAACAAGCCCGCCGTTTTAGCTCCTTGGCGAACAAAACGTTCGCGGCGCGCTACTTTGGGGTCAACGGTCAGGGGCCGGTAAATTTCAATTCGGTCGGTGGTTTGTAAAACGTAATTGGCACTCACGCGTTTGGCCCAAACACCAAAATCCAATTGTTGCAACTGCTTGAGTGACAATCCTAGGGCTTGAGCAAGCCAAGGCAAAGACTGGCTGGCAGTACACGCAAAGGGAAGCTCGATGGTGCATTCAGTGACTTCACGCGGCGCAGGCGAATACACCACGGTCAGCCGCAGCGGCAGGTTATTTTCTTTAGAGAGCTTATTCGCCATAGACCTGTTGGGCGCGTTTGACAAAGGCCTCGACCATGGTAGATGCGATTTTGTCAAACACGGGGCCGATAAGTTTTCCCAGCGTGGGACTGTCAAAGCCGTATTGCAAGGACAACTCCACCTTGCAAGCGCGTTGGCTGCCATCACCCACGTCTGAAAAATTCCACTGACCATCCAGCTTTGAAAAGGGCCCTTTGACCAGTTTCATGGCCACACAGCGGGGGGAGGTATGCGTGTTTTGGGTGGTGAAGGTTTGACGGATACCGCTAAAAGAAATCCCGATCTCAGCGGTCATGCCTTGTGCGTCATGGGCCAGAACATTGGCACGGTCACACCACGGCAAGAAAGCGGGGTACTTTGCGACATCAGTCACCAAATCGTACATTTCTTGCGGCGTGTACCAAATAAGAACGGACTTGTGAACGGTTTTCATAGAATGGGGGTCTGGGCGAGATTGTAGTCATGCTGCTTTGGTTGACTTTCAATTTTTCTTCTCGCCCCCATCTTTTGTTCATGGCTAAAAAACCCGAAACCGCGTCCCGCATTGCTGACAATAAAAAAGCAGCCTACAACTATTTTTTTGAAGAGCGCTTTGAAGCGGGTTTGGTGCTGGAAGGCTGGGAGGTTAAGTCTCTGCGCGAAGGCAAAGTACAGCTTACCGACGGCTATGTGGTGATAAGAAACAAAGAGTTGTTTTTGATCGGTTTGCAAATCAGCCCCCTCAACACCGCTTCAAGCCATATCAGCCCTGACAAAGTTCGCACCAAAAAGTTGCTCATGCACAAAGCTGAAATTGAGCGGCTCATTGGCAAGGTCGAACAAAAAGGTTACACGCTGGTACCGATTAACCTGCATTGGAAGGCGGGAAAAATTAAGTGTGAGATCGCTTTAGCCAAAGGCAAAGCGGAACACGACAAACGCGACACCATCAAAGACCGCGAAGGCAAGCGCGAGGTAGAGCGGGCCATGAAAACCCACCACCGTTAAGCGGCGCCCTTCCCTTCCCTTTTGTTAAAGGTCCCTGAGGGGATGTGCGTGGGCCGGCCAAGGACTTTCGAAAAACGGAGCCACCATCTCGGTGCTAACGTCTTCAATGCGTTGCGGGTTCCAGCGCGGGCTGTGGTCTTTATCAACGGCCAATGCGCGGATACCTTCTACCGTTTCGCTGTTGGTACTGCTGCGGTTTAAGTGGGCGGTATAAAAACAATGGCGAACCATGTCACGCTCCATCCGCAAATCCTCTGCCAAAGTCATCGTGCGGGCGCGGCGAATCTGCTGCAAAACCACTTCCAACATCATGGGTGAGCGATGGCGCAAGGTGGATGCGGTTTTTTGGGCCCATTCACTGCTGTCGGCCTCAAGAGCGTGAACAATAGCTTGAGCGCTGGGTAAACCAAAGAAATGGTCAATGCGCGTGAGGTCTAGCTCTGGGGAAGCTGGAGGCGTGACCGCAAACTTTTTGAGCCACTGACTGGGATCGGCTTGGCTTACTGAGGCCAATGACAAGGCATCCCATGCTTCGTGAAGCCGTGTCGAATCTAAATAATAATCTGCCAATCCGAGCGCGATCGCCTCAGCTGCACCCAAGGCATGGCCTGTTAGGCCCAACCACTCGCCGCTGTGCCCCGGGCAGCGACTTAAGAAATAACCGCCGCCTACATCAGGGAACAAACCGATGTGCGTCTCGGGCATAGCCATTTTGGTTTTGCCTGTGACCATCCGGTAGCACGAGCCTTGGCTGATCCCCATTCCACCGCCCATCACGATGCCGTCTAAGAACGCAATGTAGGGCTTGGGGTAGCTGTGAATCAGATGGTTGAGGCGGTATTCTTCAGTGAAGAAATCTTCTAGCGCGGGGTCACCTGAGAGCGCAGCTTGGTGAAAAAATCGGATATCGCCGCCAGCACAAAAGCCGCCGAATACACCGGTTTTGTCACTGCCCCGAATTGCAACGGCATGAACTTGGGGGTCATCCTTCCATTGCAAAAGCACCTGGGTGAGGCCGCGCACCATGTCTAAATTCAAAGCGTTGAGCGCCTTGGGGCGATTCAGGGTGATTAAACCCACTGACCCTTTGACTTCTATGATCAAAAACTCAGACATGTGCGGTCTGCGAATGGCTTAACGTCCAGCGCGTTTACGCTCGCCTTCGGTCAGATGACGCTTACGCAAACGGATAGATTTGGGTGTGATTTCCACCAACTCATCGTCCTCAATAAACTCCACGCCGTATTCCAAAGTACAGTCAATCGGCGGGGTGATTTTGATCGCGTCTTCTTTGCCGCTGACTCGGAAGTTGGTCAATTGCTTGGTGCGGGTGGCGTTCACCACCAAATCGTTATCACGGCTGTGGATACCGACGATCATGCCCTCATACACCGGATCATTCGCTTTGACGAACATACGTCCGCGGTCATCGAGCTTGCCTAGTGCGTACGTGAAAATTTCACCCGCGTCCATTGAGATCAAAACGCCATTTTTACGGCCGCCAATATCGCCTTTGTGCGCTTCATAGCTGTCAAAGATATTGGAGATCAACCCCGATCCACGCGTCAAGTTCAAAAACTCATTGGTAAAACCAATCAGTCCACGCGCAGGAATTCGGTATTCCAAGCGAACACGGCCCCGTCCATCGGGCTCCATATTCACGAGTTCACCTTTGCGCTCGCCCAAAGCCTGCATGACACCGCCTTGGTGTTGCTCTTCGATATCCGCAGTCACCAACTCAATAGGCTCGTGCTTTTCACCGTTGACATCACGGAACACCACGCGTGGTTTTGAAACCGCTAACTCGTAGCCTTCACGGCGCATGTTCTCAAGCAAGATCGTGAGGTGCAACTCACCCCGACCCATCACTTCGAAAATACCCTCTTCATCGGTTTCTTTAACCCGCAAAGCCACGTTGTGTTGTAACTCTTTTTGCAGGCGGTCCCAGATTTGACGGCTGGTAACGTACTTGCCTTCGCGTCCGGCCAAGGGACTGGTATTGACGCAGAAATTCATGGTCAAGGTCGGCTCGTCGACCTTGAGCATGGGAAGGGGCGCTGGGTTGATCGGGTCAGTGATCGTGACACCAATGCCGATTTCGGTAATACCGTTGATCAAAACGATTTCACCAGGGCCGGCTTCTGTGGCCTGAACCCGCTCTAAGCCTTGGAATGTCAAAACCTGATTGATACGGCCTTTGACAGCCTTGCCATCGGTACCTTCCATCACAACCACGTCCATCATCGGTTTGATGGTTCCTTGGCTGATGCGGCCTACACCGATGCGACCCACAAAGGTGGAGAAATCGAGAGCAGAAATTTGCAACTGCAAAGGAGCGGCAGGGTCTCCTTTTTGTGAAGGAACGTGGTTAAGCACGGTATTGAACAAGGCCGACATGTCAGGGCCCCACTGCTCACCGGGAGCGCCTTCCACCATAGAAGACCAACCGTTGATACCGGAGGCGTACACCACGGGGAAATCGAGTTGCTCATCGGTAGCGCCGAGTTTGTCAAACAAATCAAACGCAGCGTTGACAACGAAGTCAGGACGCGCACCGGGTTTGTCCACTTTATTGACAACCAAAATCGGCTTCAAACCCAAAGCCAAGGCTTTCTTCGTTACGAATCGGGTTTGTGGCATCGGGCCTTCTTGGGCATCAATCAGCAACACCACGCCGTCGACCATCGACAGAGCACGCTCTACTTCACCGCCGAAGTCCGCGTGTCCTGGGGTATCTACGATATTGATGTGGGTACCTTCCCAAGTCACCGCACAATTTTTGGCCAAGATCGTGATGCCACGTTCTTTTTCAATCGCGTTGTTGTCCATGACGGTGTCAACCACTTTTTCGTGTTCGGCAAAGGTTCCGGACTGACGCAAAAGTTGGTCAACCATGGTGGTTTTTCCATGGTCAACGTGGGCGATGATCGCAATGTTTCTGATTTGCTTACTTGTCATGGTTCACTTTCTATCTAAATTCAAATTTCAATTCAAGGTCTTTTAATGGCTGGGCACGCCCTGTTGGGCCTGCACCTCACGGATATCTATCGGGCTCAAAAGCCGCCCGGGGATAAGTTCCCCAGAGAGCACATGGGCTGTTCCTAACAAAGCGCGTGGTTGGTCTGCATACACGGCCACACTAGCGGCATCTGCCCAAGCGCCACGCCTGCGTACCCCACTCAGAAACCTCGCCGCATTGTCACTGTCAAGCGTTACCGCGATGTGACCTTCAAGCAAGGAGTCCACTTCTAACAATTCCTTCATGCGGCCGTCATCGTCCATTGCTTCGAGCGCTTCCAACGAGATGCATCGGTCTTGGGCAAAGTCCCCGGTCCGAATCCGGCGCAAAAAGCTCAGATGCGCCCCACAACCCAAAGCCTCACCCATGTCTTCACCCAGGGTGCGGATGTAGGTTCCCTTGCTGCAACTCACTTCAATTTTTAGCAAATGGGGAACCTCCACAGTGGGCCCCTCCAAAACCTTCAACTCAAAAATCGTTACCGAACGCGCTTGGCGTTCAACCTCTATGCCCGCTCTGGCATATTCATACAACGCTTTGCCATCCTTCTTTAAGGCGCTATGCATCGGTGGCACCTGGCTGATAGGCCCGGTGAACTGCTTCACCACCCTCTCAATATCTTCTTTGCTGACATGGACAGGCCGGGTTACCAGCACCTCGCCTTCAGCATCCGCTGTTATTGTCTTGACGCCCAGGTGTAAAACCGCTTCGTACACCTTGTTTGCATCCAAATGCATTTGGCTGAATTTCGTGGCTGCCCCAAAACAAAGAGGCAAAACGCCTGTCGCTAAGGGGTCCAACGTTCCGGTGTGACCTACTTTTTCAGCACGAAAAAGCCACTTGGCTTTTTGTAAAGCTTGGTTACTGGATAAACCTAAAGGCTTGTCAAGCAAAAGCACCCCATGCACAGGGCGCCTTGCAACCCGTGCACGTGGCGC
The DNA here is from genome assembly GCA_945888535.1 of Bordetella parapertussis. Classification (GTDB taxonomy): domain Bacteria; phylum Pseudomonadota; class Gammaproteobacteria; order Burkholderiales; family Burkholderiaceae_C; genus Allorhodoferax; species Allorhodoferax parapertussis_A. Next base: position 30,353 of record CAMDAN010000005.1, on the reverse strand, counting down.
ATTCATACGTTTAGACCTCCTGAGCGCGAGAAGCAACGGCGCGAGCGATCAATGCATTCATATCTGCAGCACGCTCAGTCGTTTGGTCGAACAAAAAATGCAGCGTCGGAACGGTATGAATGTGCAAACGCTTGAACAAACCGGCGCGTAAAAATCCTGCCGCCTGATTCAGCCCTTCAGCACACTGCGCGGGGTCACCCACCAGCAAGCTGAAATACACCTTGGCGTGGGCGTAGTCAGGCGTCACTTCCACCGATTGGATCGTGACCATCCCCACCCGAGGGTCTTTGAGCTCGCGAGCGATCAGTTCGGTCAGGTCCCGTTGAATCTGATCGGCTACGCGAAAACCACGGTTGGGTGTTGATGACTTTTTACGCATACCTTGGCACTTCGCTTAAATCGAGCGCGCAATTTCCTTGATCTCAAAGAACTCCAACTGGTCGCCCACGGCAATGTCGTTGTAGTTTTTAAGCTTGATACCGCACTCAAACCCTTCTTTGACTTCGCGAACATCGTCTTTCATGCGCTTCAAGGAATCCAACTCGCCGGTGTAAATCACCACGTTCTCGCGCAGCAAACGGAAGTGCGCGGACCGGTTGACAAAGCCACCCGTGACCATACAACCCGCAACGGTTCCAATCTTCGATGCGACAAACACCGTGCGAATTTCGGCCATACCGATAATTTCTTCGCGTTTTTCTGGAGCCAGCATGCCCGACATCGCGGCCTTCAATTCATCAACAGCGTCATAAATGATGTTGTAGTAATGAATGTCGACGCCGTTGTGTTCCGCCAACTTACGTGCACCTGCATCGGCACGCACGTTAAAGCCAATCACAATCGCTTTACTCGCTATCGCCAAGTTGATGTCGGATTCACTGATACCGCCCACAGCGGTGTAAACCATTTGAACTTTGACTTCTTCGGTCGACAGCTTGAGCAAGGACGAGGCCAAGGCTTCTTGCGAACCCTGCACATCGGCTTTAACGATGATAGGCAGCATTTTGACGTCGCCGGAAGACAGATCGCTGAACATATTCTCAAGCTTGGCCGCTTGTTGTTTGGCCAGTTTGGTATTGCGAAACTTACCAGCGCGGTAGGTTGCAATTTCACGGGCACGGCGCTCATCGGACATCACCATGAACTCGTCACCGGCTTGAGGAACTTCCGTCAAACCTTGAATCTCGACTGGGATCGATGGGCCCGCCTCTTTGATCGGCTTGCCGTTTTCATCCAACATGGCACGAACACGGCCAAAGGTTTGACCCGCAAGAACCACATCACCCGCTTTGAGCGTTCCAGACTGAACTAACACCGTCGCCACGGGGCCGCGCCCTTTGTCCAAACGCGCCTCAATCACCAAGCCTTTGGCCATGGCATCGATAGGCGCTTTGAGTTCCAAAATTTCAGCCTGTAGCAAAACCTGTTCTAACAAGGCGTCAATGCCTTGGCCTGTTTTGGCGGAGACGGAAACGAAGGGTGAATCACCACCAAACTCTTCAGGAACCACCTCTTCCACCACCAACTCGTTTTTAACGCGTTCGGGGTTGGAGTCCGGCTTATCTATTTTGTTGATCGCCACCACAATCGGAACACCGGCTGCTTTCGCGTGTTTGATCGCTTCTTTGGTTTGCGGCATCACGCCATCGTCGGCCGCCACCACCAAAATCACAATGTCAGTGGCTTTGGCACCACGGGCACGCATGGCGGTAAACGCTTCGTGTCCAGGAGTATCCAAGAATGAAATCATTCCGCGTGGAGTTTCCACATGGTAGGCACCAATGTGCTGCGTAATTCCACCAGCCTCGCCCGATGCGACTTTGGCACGGCGGATGTAATCCAGCAGCGACGTTTTTCCGTGGTCAACGTGGCCCATCACGGTCACCACAGGGGCGCGTGACACGGACTCATACTGGGCTTGGGTGACGTCATCGTCGGTGAATGCCTCTGGGTCATCCAGGGCGGCAATCACAGCGGTGTGACCTAACTCTTCAACCACAATCATGGCCGTGTCTTGGTCTAAAGGCTGGTTGATAGTGACCATCTGACCGAGTTTCATCAGCTGCTTGATCACTTCAGACGCCTTGATCGCCATCTTGTGTGCCAATTCGGCCACGGTGATGGTTTCAGGAACGTGCACTTCAATAATTCGTGCTTCAACAGGGGCTGCTTGCACGTGGTCATCACGATCGCGGTCACTGCCACGTTTGCCGCGCGGGCCGCTGCGCCAATTGGTTGAACGGCCGGCTCCGGCACCGGTGTCACCACGGGTTTTGAGTTCTTTCTTTTTCGCAGGGTCCCCCGCCCAGCTGCTAGACAACTTGGAAGATTTAACTTCTTTACCCGCACCAGGGGCGCCAGCCGCTCCGGTTGCACCCGGTTTCGCTTTGGCAACGGTGGAACCAGCCGCTGGTTTATGCAACGTACCTTTAATGGCCGCTTTAGGGTCAACCACAGCCTTGACCACTTCTGGCTTCTTAGCGGTAACAACCTTGTTAGGGGTGGACATCATCGAGCGAATCGCAGCGGCCTCGTCTTCGGCTTTACGCCGGCGAGTACCGAGATCAACCGCGCGGGCAGTTTCCTCTTTGGCAGCCGCTTGAGACGCCACTTCAGCGGCAGCCTTGACCTCTTCAAGAGCGCGCTTTGCCGCCTCAATGGCCAAGGCCTCAGCGGCAGCTTGGGCTTCTAGTTCTTCAGGGGTTTTAGCCTTGGTTTTCTTCGCAGCGCTTTTTACCAAGACCTCTTGGGCTTTGGCTGCCGCTTTTTCCGCAGCAGCGCGGGCGCTGGCTTCTTGCGATTCGCGTTCTTGGCGTCTTGCCGTTAACTCTTCTTCTTGGCGACGCAGGAACTCAGCCTGCTTACGCGCCTCTTCTTCGCGGCGAAGCAGTTCTGCATCGTCAATCACCGAAGCCGCAGGCATGTCAACCACGGAGGGTTCGATGCTGTCGGCAGATGCGTCTGAGCCATCTTCACGGCGGACGAAGGTTCGCTTTTTACGGACTTCAACCTGAATGGTACGGGCCTTGCCCGTAGCATCGGCCTGCTTGATTTCAGTGGTCTGTTTTTTGACTAAGGTGATTTTTTTGCGTTCCGCACCGGCTGTGCCGTGGCTACTTTGCAAAAAATTTAACAAGCTGTGCTTGTCGGCATCCGTTAGGACATCGGTAGCAGACGTTTTAGAAACCCCTGCTGACTTCAATTGATCCAACAAGGTTTCGGTGGATTTCTTGAGCTCATTAGCAAACTCGGCGACGGTCGTACTTGACATTTATTTTGTAACCTTTCATGACCATTACTCTTGAGAAGCGGCGTCATTGGTAAACCAATGTTCGCGCGCCTTCATGATCAGGATCGTGGCTTCATCCGTAGACTGGCCTGTAATTTCTGTAAGTTCGTCGGTGGCAAGGTCTGCAAGATCATCGCGGGTGTGAACGCCGCTGTCTGCTAATTTGCCAATTTGTTCTGGAGTGAGTCCGCCCAAGTCACGAAGATCTTGAGACACTCCGTCCACATTTTCTTCGTGGGCGATTTCCATGGTTAAAAGCGCGTCTTTCGCACGGTTGCGCAACTCGTTCACCGTATCTTCGTCAAAGCTTTCGATTTCCAGCATTTCTTGTAGCGGAACATAGGCCACTTCTTCAAGGCTGGTAAAGCCTTCGGCGATCAAGATGTCAGCGATTTCTTCGTCAACATCCAATTTCTCCATGAACAGTTTGCGACCGGAGTCGGTTTCAACGGCAATCTTTTGGGCTGACTCGGCAGCGTCCATGATGTTGATTTTCCAACCCGTCAACTCAGAGGCCAAGCGCACATTTTGTCCGCCACGGCCAATCGCAATGGCCAAGTTTTCTTCGTCAACCACCACATCCATGCCGTGGCGCTCTTCATCGACAACAATCGATGACACGTTGGCAGGAGCCAGTGCGCCGATCACAAACTGGGCTGGGTCTTCGCTCCACAAAACAATATCAACGCGCTCACCTGCGAGCTCATTGGTCACGCCGTTAACACGGGTACCACGCACGCCAACGCAGGTTCCAATCGGATCGACCCGCTTGTCGTGGGAAAGAACCGCAATCTTGGCGCGAGAACCTGGGTCACGGGCGCAAGATTTAATTTCCAGTAAGCCTTGCTCAATTTCAGGCACTTCTTGGCGGAACAACTCAATCATGAACTCAGGGGCTGAGCGAGACAAAATAATCGGCGCTCCGCGCAGAGTCAAATCGACTTCCATGATCATCGCGCGAACCCGGTCGCCCACGCGCAGATTTTCTTTGGGAATCATTTCTGTGCGGCGCAGTCTGCCTTCTACGCGGCCGCTTTCGACAATGATGTCGCCTTTGTCCATGCGCTTAACGGTACCGACAAAGATGTTGTCGCCCCGGGACATAAATTCATTGAGCAGCATTTCACGCTCAGCGTCGCGAATTTTTTGCAAAATGACTTGCTTGGCTGCCATAGCGCCGATGCGGCCAATGGGAACCGATTCAATCGCTTCTTCAATGTATTCGTCCACCTCAATGTCTGCAATTTGCTCTTTGGCTTCGAAATGCAAAATTTCTTGGTCAGGCAATTGCAAACCGGCCTCATCGGGTACGACGTGCCAACGACGGAAGGTTTCGTAGTTGCCGCTGTCACGGTCAAGCGCAACACGAATATCTACATCACCGGCATACAGTTTTTTTGTGGCTTGCGCCAAAGCAGCCTCAACAGCGCCCAACACCACGTCACGCTCTACATTTTTTTCACGTGAAATAGCTTCCACCAACATTAACAATTCGCGATTCATGCCTTGACTCTCCTGAACACTCTATTCAATGACTACGAAATGGAATCTGGATCCTGAGAACCCAAACCTGGCAACCCTTGTCGCCCCTTAAAACTCACAATCGGTGCTAACCGCGCTTCACGCAATTCATCCAACGTAAAACCCAAAGCTTGCAAGGGCGGCAATACCCGCTTCTTGCTCACCCGTTGGCCTGGCTTGACCGGTGGCGCGTCGCTCCAGACGATTTGCCAACCCACCACACCCTGCGCATCCACCGTTCGCTCTAGCGTTCCCCGAAACTTCTTTCGGGTCGCGCTGACCTGTCCTGTCGCTGCAGCGCCAATAGCTGCCTTCAAATTCACATCCACCATCTGCCCGACAAACCGCTCAAAATCCGCCACATGGCGAAGCGGGCGGTCTATGCCCGGTGAAGACACCTCCAACCGGCGGTACTCAATCGCATCGACTTCGAGAGCAAATTGCAACTGGCGCGTGACTTTTTCACAATCTTCCACATTCACAAACTGCTCAATCTGCTCTTGCCCCTCGGCGGCCTTGACCCAAGGCAAATCAATCGTGATGCGAAGCAAACCACCCGCTGAACGCTCAATCTCGACCAAGTCATAGCCCAGGCCGGTGACGATTTGCGCTACGATTTCTTGCAATGCCACGCTACGAAGTTCCGCTTTAAACAAAAGATGCTGCAAAAACTTTCCGCAACATCGAAAAACAATCGACCAAAAAAAACGGGCGGTAAATACCCGCCCGTTTGGTCGTGAAGCTTGGATTGTACTGCAAAAACAGCAATAGAGCCTTGATTTCTAAGGATTTATACCGAAGCGGCAAGCAAGGTTTGGGTATAAGGATGCTGTGGATGGTCAAGAATCTCGGCGTGTTCGCCCATTTCGACCACCGTGCCATTTTTCAGAACCATCACCTGGTGGGCCATCGCTCGGATCACCGCAATATCGTGGGTAATCAAAACATAGCTCAGGCCCCGATCCCTTTGCAACTGGGCCAACAAGGCCAACACTTGCTGCGCCAGGCTGATATCCAAGGCGCTGGTCGGCTCATCCAAGACAAGCACCCGCGGCCCGACCACCAAAGCACGCGCAATCGCCAAACGCTGGCGTTGTCCGCCTGAAAACTGGTGCGGGTAGCGCTGTAACAGGCCGGGAAACTGCTTGTCAGACAAGCCCACCTCTTCTAATACGGAAATGAGCTTGGCTTGCATTTCCTGCTCGCTCAGCTGAGATTGGTGCAGCCGCAAACCCTCGCCAACGATGTCCTGCACCGTCATGCGCGGCGAAAGCGACGCATAAGGATCTTGAAAAACCACTTGAATTTCTTTGCGCAAAGCGCGGTCTTGCCGATGGGATACGCCAAAAGATTGCCCAAAAATAGACACCTTTCCTGAAAAAGGCGTTAAGCCCAAAACGGCCAAAGAGAGAGACGACTTTCCGGACCCAGACTCCCCCACAATACCCAGCGTTTGTCCCTCGCCAAGCGAAAAACTGGCTTTTTCAACCGCTACAAAAAGATTTTTTCGAAACCACGACCGCCACCCTTTTCCCGCCACTGGGTATGAGACCTTTAGGTTGTCGACGGCGATGGCGGTCTTTGCCGACAGACTAGTGCCCACCACGCAGCGCATAGGGGCGCTAGCAAGTAATTTTTGGGTGTAAGCATGTTTTGGCGCATTGAAAATCGTTTGAACAGGGCCTTGCTCCACCAAAACGCCGGTTTGCATGATGGCGACATGGTCGGCAAATTGCCGAACCAAATTGAGATCATGGGTAATCAAAAGCACGGCCATCGCATACCGCGTTTGAAGCTCGCCCAGCAAATCCAAAATTTGCTTACGCACCGTTACGTCCAAGGCCGTCGTCGGCTCATCGGCCAATAAGAGCTTGGGGCGGCAGGCCAAGGCCATGGCAATCATGGCGCGTTGGCGCTGTCCGCCGGAGAGCTGGTGGGGATAAGAATTCGCGCGTCGCTCGGGCTCGTCGATTCCAGTGTCTGACAGCAACTGCACCGCCGCAGCGTGGGCTTGCTTTAACGGCATGCCTATTTTGGTTTGTAAAACTTCCGTAATTTGCTCGCCTATCGTAAACACAGGGTTAAGCGCGGTCATCGGCTCTTGAAACACCATGGCGATATCGCGCCCGCGCAGGGCTTGTAATGCAGGCGCCGGCAGGTTGACTAAATCGACCCGGCCTTCAGAACTTTCAAACCAAGCGTGGCCTAACGTCTGGGCATCTTGCGCCAAGCCCAAAAGGCTAAGAGCTGTCACTGTTTTTCCAGATCCCGACTCGCCCACCAAGGCCCAACGTTGGCCGGGCTCCATCCGCAGGTCCAAGCCGCTGACTACTTCTGTGCCATCAAAAGCAAGGGTGAGACCTTGAATGTCTAAGAGGCTCATAGTGACTGCTTTCTAGGATCGAGCGCATCGCGCAAGGCATCGCCCATCAGCGTTAAAAGCAACAAAGTCACCACCAGCACGGCAAAGGTAGACAGCGAGATCCACCACGCATCGATATTATTTTTGCCTTGAGAAAGAAGTTCGCCCAAAGACGGGGTTCCGGGAGGCACACCCAAGCCTAAAAAATCCAAAGACGTCAGCGCCAAAATCGCCCCGCTCATCCGAAAAGGCAGAAAAGTCACCACGGGCGTTAAGCTGTTGGGAAGAATATGCCGCCAAATAATATGGGCGTTACTTAAGCCCATCGCGCGGGCTGCCCGTACGTAATCCATCTGTCGATTGCGCAAAAACTCAGCACGAACGTAATCACTCAAACCCATCCAGCCAAATAAACTCAATAAAACCAAGAGCAAGGTGATGCTGGGAGAAAAAATGGCGCTAAAAATGATCAGCAAATACAGCTCCGGCATGGCGCTCCAAATCTCTATCGCCCGTTGAAACCACAAATCAGTTCGCCCCCCATAAAAGCCTTGTATCGCGCCTAACACCACGCCGAGCACGACCCCACTCAATGTCAGAGCCAAGGCAAAAAAAACGCTCACCCGAAATCCATAAATCAACTGCGCCAACAAATCTCGCCCCCGGTCATCGGTTCCCAAAAGATTGGCCGCACTGGGCGGCGCGGGGTTGGGCGCTTGGGCAAAGTAATTGAGCGTTTTAGGGCCGTATCGGTTAGGCGCGAAAACCGCCCAATTCCCGGGCTCTGCCAAGCGTTGGGTGATAAAGGGATCGAGGTAGTCGGTCGGGGTAGCAAAGTCACCACCGAAACGGGTCTCGGGGTAGTCTTGCAGCATCGGGAACAAGAATTCACCCTGGTACTTGACGACCAAAGGCCGATCGTTAGAGACCAGTTCGGCAGCCAGGCTGACCAACAATAAAAACACCATGCCCCACAGGCTATAAAACCCCAAGCGGTTGCGCTTAAAGCGTAACCACGCTCGGCGACCTGGACTTAACGAGGGGGCGTTAATCGAATTTGACACGGGGATCGGCCCAGACGTAGCAAAGATCAGACACCAATTTGGTTGCCAATCCAATCAGAGTGAAGAAAAATAGCGTTCCCATGACCACCGGGTAATCCCGCCGAATCACGCTCTCGTAACTCAAGAGCCCCAAACCATCCAAAGAGAAAAGGGTTTCAATCAACAGGGAACCTGTAAAAAAAGCTCCCACAAAAGCTGCTGGGAAGCCCGTAATAATCGGTATCAAGGCGTTGCGCATCACGTGTTTCCAAAGAACGGTGCGTTCAGACAGGCCTTTGGCGCGGGCCGTTAACACATACTGTTTTCGAATCTCTTCTAAAAACGCATTTTTAGTGAGCATGGCCGTCACCGCAAAGCTGCCCATCACCATGGCAGTCACGGGCAAAGCGATATGCCACAAGTAATCCACAATGCGTGCGCCCCAAGCCATTTGCTCCCATTGCCCAGACGTCAATCCTCGCAGCGGAAACCACTGCAGTTGTCCGCCAAAAATAACCAAAAGCGCCACGCCTAAAACAAAACCCGGAATGGCGTACCCCACCAAAATAATTAGCGTGGTAACGAAGTCAAAACGCGAACCGGCGCGAACGGCTTTGGCTACACCCAAGGGAACAGCGATGAGATAGCTGATAAAAAAAGTCCAGAGCCCTAAACTCATCGACACGGGTAATTTTTCCCACAACAGCTCAGACACATCGCGGTTTTGGAAAAAACTCTTGCCTAAATCAAAGTGCGCAAACTGCACCAACATTTGCCAAAATCGTTCGGGCGCCGGCTTGTCAAAACCATACAAGGCTTTGGCTTGGGCAATGCGTTTGGGGTCCACTCCCTGAGCGCCACGGTAGCTTAGGCCTGCGCCCTCCGCACTCCCGCCCCCCGCACCCGACTTGGCTTCAGCTAAATATTGCTCCACCGGCCCGCCAGGAACAAACTGAATCACCACGAAGGTCAGCAGCAAAACGCCAAACAAGGTGGGCACCATGAGCGCGAGGCGTTTAAAAATATACAAAAGCATTATTGAGCCCACCAAGTGTCTATCGCCCAGGTTTCGCCTTGTGCGTAAGGCGGCATGCGGGGCGGCTGCTGCAATTTCCAAGCGTTGTAGGCCAATCGATGGCTCGCAGCAGACCACTGGGGCAAGAGAAGGTAGCTGTGGCCAATCACCCGGTCTAGGGCTTTGCAAGCACTGATCAATTGCAATTTGGTTTTTGCGCCTGTCATTTTGACAATCAAGGCATCGACCGCTGGGTTTTTAATTCCGGTATGGTTGCCTGAGTCTTCGGTATCTGCGGCCTTGCTGCCAAACAAATCAGCAAACTCTTGGCCTGGGTTATGGGTACCTTGGTAAGCCATCGAGGTGATATCAAACTCAAACTTTTGCAAGCGTTGTTGGTACAAGGCGAAATCCACTGGGCGGAAAACCAATTTCACGCCAATTTTTTCTAAATTTCGCGCCCACGGCGTTACCACTCGCGCTCCAGCTTCATTACTATCGAGGTACTCCAGCTCCAATGGCTCGCCTTTGACGTTGCGCAAAGCGCCCTCGCGGTACGTCCACCCCGCTTCTTTAAGCAAGGCCTGCGCTTGTCGCAAGTTGCTGCGCAAACTGTTTTCACCATCGGTTCGCGGTGCTGCCACCATCGGCCCCCACGCTGCGCTGGGAATATGGGCTTTCAATGGCTCCATGAGTGATTTCTCACTGGCATCGGGCTCGCCTTGCGCTTGGCATTGGGTGTTGCCAAAAAGGCCTTGCACGCGTTGGTAAGCGCCGTAAAACATTTGGCGGTTCATCCACTCAAAGTCAATCGCTAAGCCCAAAGCTTGTCGAACCCGTACATCTTGGAGTTTCGCTCTGCGGGTATTCAACACATAACTTTGAAAACCGGTAGGCAAGCGGTGGGTTAATTCGGCTTTAACCAACTCACCCGAATCAAACTTTTTACCCGTCACGCGACGGGCCCAGTCGCCCGCAGAAAAAAACCGCATCAAATCAAACTCGCCGGCTTTCAAAGCCTCAAGCCGCGCGGTGTTGTCTTTGTAAATTTTGACGGTGATACGGTCAAAATTGGCACTCCCCACGCGCACCGGGAGGTCTTTGGCCCAGTACTTTGGGTCTCGTACATAGCTGATGTCTTTCCCAAAATTAACGGGGCCAATTTTGTAGGGACCGCTGCCTATGGGAATATCCATTACGACTTGATCAAACGGTTTGGCAACGCCACCCACCTTGCCCCATTGGTGGCTAAAAACAGGTAATCCGCCCACCGTTAACGGCAACTCGCGGTTGGGGTGTTTAAAGCGAAACCGAATGGTGCGTAAGCCGATCACGTCTGCCCCCGCAACATCTTCCAAAGCGGTTCGGTACCCCGGCGCTGCCATAGCGCTGTTGAGGGTGTCAAAGCTATGCTTTACGTCCAAGGCCAACACCGGGTCGCCATTGTGAAATCGGGCCGCCTCTCGAATGACGAAGGTGGCAGACAACCCGTCAGCGGAGACCTGGACCTCTTGCGCCAGCAAACCATAGGCTGCAGCGGTTTCATCAAGCGCCCCAGAAAGCAAGGTATCAAAAAGCAGGCTACTGAGATACGCCGGAGCCGAGCCTTTGACGGTAAAGGGGTTGTACTTGTCAAAGGTGGAGGTGCGTTGGTTGCTGACTAAACGCAACTCTCCCCCCTTGGGGGCTTGAGGGTTGACATAGGAAAAATGAGCAAACCCCACCGGGTATTGAAGATCGCCCCACAAAGAATAGCCATGCGCGGCCCAAGCCGGAAGGCTCAGTAGAAACAGCAGGAGGCTAGCCAGTAAACGCATGCGACAATTCTGCCTCAGACCGAGGTATTTTTTGAGGAAAAAGAAATGGGCTTTTTAGCAGGTAAGAAATTGTTAATCACTGGCGTGTTGTCTAACCGCTCTATTGCCTATGGGATTGCCAAAGCATGCCATGAACAAGGCGCCGAACTGGCTTTTAGCTACGTGGGCGATCGCTTTAAAGACCGCATTACAGAATTTGCGGCAGACTTTAACTCCACATTGATCTTTGATTGCGATGTCGGTGACGATGCCCAAATTGACAAACTCTTTGCTGATTTGTCCGCCCATTGGCCCCAATTTGATGGCTTTGTCCACAGCATTGGGTTTGCTCCGCGCGAAGCCATTGCCGGGAATTTCTTAGAAGGCTTAAGCCGCGAGGGTTTCAAAATTGCCCACGACATCAGCGCTTACAGCTTTCCTGCCATGGCCAAAGCGGCCCTTCCGTTTCTAAGCCCGAAGGCGGCCTTGCTCACCCTCACCTACCTTGGCGCAGAGCGCATCATCCCAAACTACAACACCATGGGCTTGGCCAAAGCCTCGCTGGAGTCCTCGGTTCGTTATTTAGCGGAGGCCGTTGGAGCCAAAGGAATTCGGGTCAACGGCATCAGCGCAGGCCCCATCAAAACCCTGGCAGCCAGCGGAATCAAAGACTTTGGTCGACTGATGGGCGTGGTGGCGAATGCCTCACCGATTCGGCGCAATGTGACAACCGAAGATGTCGGCAACGTCGCCGCGTTTTTAATGAGCGACCTCGCCGCGGGCGTGACGGCTGAAATTACCTATGTGGATGGCGGGTTCAGCAAAACTATGGGCGTGATGGCGGAGGGCTAACCGCGTTAGTTCCCTCCATCGTTCTCTTCTTAACGAACGCAGTCCGCAAAATAATGCTTTTTGCCGTCTGCGCCCTCTTCTTCCACCAGGCCGTGGATGTCGGTCTCAAACCCGGGGCACTGGGCGTTAAATTCGCGAGCGAACTTTAAGTAATCCACAATTTTCTTGTTGAAAACTTCGCCAGGAATCAACAAAGGAATTCCCGGTGGATACGGCGTGACAAGCCCCACCGTGATTCGGCCTTCCAAGTGATCAATTTCAACGCGCTCCGTTTTGCGAAGGGCAATGTGGGCATAGGCATCACTGGGCTTCATCGCGGGGGTGAGGTCGCTTAAATACATGTCCGTCGTTAAGCGCGCGATGTCGTACTTGGCATAAAGCTGATGCACATGCTGGCACAAGTCCGCCAGGCCCATCTTTTCGTACTTGGGGTATTTCTGGCAGAACTCGGGGAGCACGCGCCACATCGGCTGATTTTTTGCGTAGTCATCTTTGAACTGTTGCAGGGCAGTCAACATGCTGTTCCAACGGCCTTTGGTAATGCCGATAGTGAACATAATGAAAAAGCTGTAAAGCCCGGTTTTTTCAACCACCACGCCGTGTTCCGCTAAAAACTTGGTCACGATGCTGGCGGGAATACCGGTTTTGGCAAACTTACCGTTCAGGTCCATGCCGGGCGTAACGATGGTCGATTTAATCGGGTCGAGCATGTTAAAGCCCGTCGCCATCTTTCCAAAGCCGTGCCAATTGACACCCGCCTTGGCTTTTGCGGATTCGCCTTTGATGATCCAGTCATCCGCCCGCCCAATGCCTTCGTCCACGAGTTTGTCGGGGCCCCAAACCTTGAACCACCAGTCATCTCCGTATTCTTCATCGACCTTGCGCATCGCACGGCGAAAGTCTAAAGCCTCGGCAATGCTTTCTTCTACCAAAGCCGTCCCGCCGGGAGGCTCCATCATGGCCGCCGCCACGTCACAGCTGGCAATGATGCTGTACTGCGGGCTGGTCGAGGTGTGCATCAAATAGGCTTCGTTAAACAAATGCTTATCTAGCTTGACGGTTTGCGAGTCTTGAACCAACACATGGCTCGCTTGGCTGATACCAGCCAACAGTTTGTGAATCGATTGCGTTGCGTACACCATGGCCTCTTTAGGACGCGCACGGTTTTTACCCATCGAGTGATAGGTTCCGTAAAACGGGTGGAATGCAGCGTGAGGCAGCCAAGCTTCATCAAAATGGATGTTTTCGACATAGCCATCGAGCAAGCCTTTGACCGTCTCGGTGTTGTACAAAACGCCGTCATAGGTGGACTGCGTAAGCGTCAAAACGCGGGGCTTGATCTTGTTGATATCCACATCGGCCAAGTGCTCTTTAACCAGCGGGTTGGACTTGATTTTGGCTTTGATCGTGGCGGGTTCAAACTCACTTTTAGGAATCGGGCCGATGATGCCAAAGTGGTTGCGCGTGGGCTTTAAGAAAACGGGGATCGCCCCGGTCATGATGATGGCGTGAAGAATCGACTTGTGGCAATTGCGGTCCACCACCACCACATCGTTTGGAGCCACCGTGTGGTGCCACACCATTTTGTTGCTGGTACTGGTTCCGTTGGTTACGAAAAAGCAGTGGTCCGCATTAAATATCCGAGCCGCATTGCGCTCGGAAGCCGCAACCGGACCGGTATGGTCAAGTAACTGCCCCAGTTCTTCTACCGCATTACAGACGTCTGCCCGCAACATATTTTCACCAAAAAATTGGTGAAACATTTGCCCCACTGGGCTTTTAAGAAAGGCAACGCCACCCGAAGGCCCTGGACAATGCCAAGAGTAAGAACCGTCCTCTGCGTAGTCCAACAGCGCTTTGAAAAACGGCGGCTGAACGCCTTCGAGGTAACTCTTAGCTTCGCGAATAATGTGGCGTGCGACAAACTCAGGGGTGTCTTCAAACATATGAATAAACCCATGCAACTCCCGCAAAATGTCGTTGGGAATATGGCGCGAGGTTTTGGTTTCGCCGTAAACATAGATCGGAACGTCTAAGTTTTTTCTGCGCACCTCCGCAATGAAGTGACGCAAATTTAAAACGGCAGGGTCTAAGTCAGGGCCAGGCGTGAATTCTTCGTCATCAATCGACAAAATAAACGCACTCGCACGGCTTTGTTGTTGCGCAAATTGACTCAAGTCGCCATAACTCGTCACGCCCAAGACCTCGAACCCTTCCGATTCAATGGCATCAGCCAAAGCGCGGATACCCAAACCCGAGGTGTTCTCGGAGCGAAAATCTTCATCGATGATGATGATGGGAAAGCGAAACTTCATCAGGGAACTCCAACGGAAAGCCAAAAAATACGCAGTGAGCGCGAAGTGTAAGGACTAAATGCCTGTCTACTGCTGCGATGCATCATTTTTTGCCGCGAATTGTGGCGTTGAGGTGACGCAAACGAAAAAAACGGGCCACAAGGGCCCGTTTTATTTGCTATTTCTGGCGGAGAAGGCGGGATTCGAACCCGCGGAGGGTTTGACCCCTCGCACGCTTTCCAGGCGTGTGACTTAAACCGCTCATCCACCTCTCCAGAACGATCGATTCTAACCTGACTTTGACGCTTCACTCGGAGGCACAAAGCCCGAAAGCATAAAAAAAGGGAGCGCCTATTCAGGCACTCCCTCTTTGAAGCTTGGCTAAAAATTTAGCGTGCTTTTCGCATCAATTAGCGAATCACAGCCAAAGTTACCAACTGTCCACCACGAATGGTTTTCAGAGTCAGTGCGCCATTTTTGATGTCGCCTTTTTCGTCAAACGTGATGGGGCCAGTGACGCCTTTGAAGTCTTTTGTCGCAGCCAATACGGGGAGGTATTTCGCTGGGTCAGAAGAGTTAGCAGCAACCATGGCAGCAACCATGATCTTCACGGAGTCATAAACGTAAGGAGCGTAGACTTGAACGTCAGCGTTGAACTTGGTTTTGAACTTCGCTTTGAAGTCGTCCATGCCAGCTTTGGCTTCGCCTTCAACGCCACCCGCTTCAGCGCAGAACAGTTGGTCTTCGCCTGCTGCATCGCCAGCGAGTTTGATCAACTCAGTGGAGCAGATGCCGTCGCCGCCCATGAACTTGGCTTTGATGCCCAAGGATTTCATTTGCTTGAGCATTGGGCCCGCAACAGCGTCCATACCGCCAAAGAACACGATATCAGGCTTTTTGCCTTTGATGGTGGTCAAGATGGAGTTGAAATCGGTTGCTTTGTCGGTAGTGAATTCCTTAGCAACCACTTTGCCGCCAGCAGCTTCAACTGCTTTAACGAACTCTTCAGCGACTCCTTGGCCGTAAGCGGTGCGGTCATCAACCACTGCGATTGCTTTGCCTTTGAGGGTGCCCACTGCGTATTTACCCAATGTGCCACCGAGATGCACGTCGTCAGCCACAACGCGGAAAGTGGTTTTGAAACCTTGGCGTGTGTACTTAGGATTGGTAGCAGAAGGAGAAATTTGAGGGATTCCAGCATCGCTGTAGATTTTGGATGCAGGAATGGAAGTTCCAGAATTCAAGTGACCGATCACGCCGGCAACTTTGGCATCGGCCAATTTCTGAGCAACGGCCGTGCCTTGCTTAGGATCAGCTGCGTCGTCTTCAGCCATCAACTCGAGCTTGACTTTTTTACCGTCAATCATCACGCCAGCGGCGTTGAGTTCTTCAATCGCCATGATGGCGCCGTTTTCGTTGTCTTTACCCAAGTGGGCAATGGCACCGCTGGTTGGGCCAACGTGGCCAATTTTTACGACCGGATCAGCAGCAGCGGCAGGCGCAGCAGCTTCTTTTTTACCGCAAGCGACCAACAGGGCTGCAACAGCCAAGACTGTCAAAGCACTTTTAACTTTGAATTGCATAAGAACTCCAAAAAATTGAAAAGACTAACAAAAATCGTGAATTTATATTCCACGGGCATAACCATACCCTAAATTTTGCCAAGCTAATAGAGGGAAGTCACTGATAACCTCAAAATTTCTAGAAAAATTTAAGAGCGTAAATTCAAGTCATGACGGGAAATCGCATAGCCCAATTGCGTGTAGGCCTTCCAGCGGTTGCGAGCCGAATCCTTGTCGTCGTCTTCCGTGCTAACGACTTCAATCACTCGCGTGTACACCTCAAAACCGGAAGGCATTTGGGTACTTAGATTCACCAAAATGGGGAATTCAGGATGGCTTTGCTGTACGTGTGCGGGGACCAACACCACGCTGCTGCGCAAGAGAATGTCTTCGGGGGCATCGAAAAGACAATGGGTTAAAAACTCGGTTTCAGTGAGAGACCAAAGCGCACTGTCGAGTTCTTGTAACAAAGGGCCGTCGCCCAGCACCCATAACTTGGCGCCCGATCCCACGGCTTTGCGAATCAAACGCAGGGCGTAGCCCCGTTTGTCGGGGGCACCAAAGTGGAACGCAATCTCGGTCACTTGGCTTTGGATGGGGGCAAGATAAATTCAAGCAACAGTCCCACCGGCCGGCCGGTCGCTCCCTTTTGGGGGCCGCTTTTCCAAGCGCTGCCGGCGATGTCGAGGTGGGCCCAAGGGAATTTGTCTGTAAAGCGCTGTAAAAATTTGGCAGCTGTAATCGCCCCGCCCGCTCGCCCAGCTACATTCGCAACGTCAGCAAAGTTGGTTTTTAAGCCTTCTGCGTATTCGTCGTCCAAAGGCATGCGCCAGCACAGGTCTTGCGAGCGCTGAGACGCGCTCTCTAAAGACTGGGCCAAGCCGTCGTGGCTAGAAAACATACCGCTTCGCACGGCGCCTAAGGCGATCACACACGCACCGGTAAGGGTCGCAATATCAACCACCGCCGCAGGCTTAAAGCGTTCCGCATAGGTCAGGGCATCGCACAAAACCAAGCGCCCTTCGGCGTCCGTATTCAATATTTCGATGGTTTGGCCGCTCATGCTTGTCACCACGTCGCCGGGTTTGACCGCTTTGCCATTGATCAGGTTTTCGCAGGCAGGAATCAAGCCGACGACATTCACCGCGGGCTTGAGTATGGACAAGGACTTGAACAATCCCAATACGCTGGCAGCGCCCGACATATCGAACTTCATTTCATCCATCTCAGGGGCAGGTTTGATCGATATCCCGCCACTGTCAAACGTGATGCCCTTGCCGATCACTACGGTTGGGGCCTGGGTTTTTGCAGCCCCCGTGTAACGCAAAACGATAAACCGCAGCGGCTCGTCAGAGCCTTGGGCCACTGCTAAAAAAGATCCCATGCCCAGCTTTTCAACCTCTTTGGGGCCGAATACCTCACAAGTGATTTTGGGATGTTGCGCCAAGGCTTGGGCCGCTTTGCCAAGCAAGCTCGGTGTGGCGAAATTTGCCGGACGGTTGGCCCATTCTTTGGCCAGTTCAACACCACTCACGGTCGCAACCGCGCGGTCAAAAATCGAGATTAGTTGCGTGGCGTTGGTTGCCAAGAGGCGGATCTGTTGCAAGCTTCTTGACGGGGGTTTGGAGTGTGTGGTGTTGTAGACATAGGTTGCATCGGCCACCGCCAACACGGCCGAGCGAACCGCATCTTCTTTGGCGGGAGACGCAAAGCAAACCGTCAGTTTTTTCATGCCTGGGGATTTGCTTGCCCCAAGCGCGGCCACAATGGCTTTTCGAACTTCAGCAAAGGTTCCATCTCCAGCGCTTGCCAAAACAAGGCGAGTTGCAAGCACTTCTGAGGGGCGATACATCGGCAATACCTTGCCAACGCCAGCCTCCAAATCACCCGCTTTCAGGGCTTGCGCCACGAGTTGAGACAATGCGTCTTTGGCTCCCTTGAAGTTTTTAGGCACCAAAAGCACCAAAACATCACATTTTTCACGGGCCGCGCCCACCAATCCGATTTCTTGAAGTTCAAAGTTCATCATTTAACCTTTAATATCGCGTCCAATGTTATTCCATAACTCTATCCGCAAAGAACTCGCCCGTACTTTTGGGGCTACCTTGGTCGTATTGGTCACTGTGGTGATGACTATGACCGTGATTCGAACCCTTGGAGAGGCATCGCGTGGCGTTTTTAACCCCTCCGATGTCATTGTCATCATGGGCTATACCGTTTTAGCGGACCTGCCTACGATTCTTGCCTTGTGTTTGTTTATCGCCATCATCAACGTCCTGACCCGGATGTACCGCGACAGCGAGATGGTGATTTGGTTTGGTAGTGGGCGGGGCTTGTTGTCTTTGCTGAAACCCATTTCACGCTTTGCTTGGCCTATTTTTGTGGTGATATTTTTACTCGCATTTTTGGTCTTGCCCTGGGCTTTCAGTCGCATTGAAGATCTTCGCGATACCTATGAAAAACGCAGTGACTTAGCCCGGGTTGAACCCGGACAATTTCAAGAATCATCCAACGGCAACCGGGTATTTTTCTTAGAGAAAGATCCCGATAACAAACCAGCAGGATCGAATGTGTTTATGGCGACGCGCGAGCAAGGCAAGGAGACTATTTCTTCGGCCTTAAGCGCAAAGATTGAGGTCATCGGGCAAGATAAATTCTTGGTTTTAGAAAACGGCCAACGTTTAGAAAAAAGCGCAGGCAAAGCCGATTACTCGATCACAACGTTTGACCGCTATGTAACAAAAATCGGCGTCGATGACAGTACCACACGCAGTTACCTCCCAACCAGTACGATGACGACGCTGCAATTGTTCGTCACACCCAGCCTTGCCAGCATGGGCGAATTTTCTTGGCGGGCAGGCTTGATTTTGACGGCCTTTAATCTCATGCTCATTGCCTTGGCTTCGGCGGGATCGAATCCAAGGGCTGGTCGAACCGGCAATTTATTCTTTGCGTTCATGGTGTTTGTGTTGTATTTCAATTTTCTTATTTTGGGGCGCAGCTGGGTCGAATCGGGCAAGGTTCCCGTGGGCTTGTTTTTACTGCTTCTGCACGGTGGGGCCTTGGGCTTGGGGCTCCTGATGTTGGCCGCCCGCCATAACCAATGGGCCAATGTACTTTTTAAACGCTCCCCGCAGGCTGCCACGGTTTCCGGGACACGCCCATGAAAACCCTGCGCCGGCTTTTGTATACCGAAGTGGTCATTGCTGTAGCGGCAATCACTTTGGCATTTATTGCCCTCTTTTTCTTTTTTGACTTTGTCGACGAATTACGTGCGATTGGGCGGGATGCCGCCTTGGGATATTCCGTAGCCCAAGCGCTGATCTACGTCGCCTTGCTGATCCCCAATCACATTTACGAGCTGATGCCGATTACAGTGTTAATCGGGAGTATTTTTGTGATGGCGCGGTTCGCGCAGAGCTCTGAGTTCACTATTTTGCGAACCAGCGGTTTGGGGCCGTGGCAGGCGCTGCGGGCCTTGTTGTTTCTGGGTTCATTTTTTGTGGTTTTCACCTTCGCCGTTGGTGATTATGTTGCGCCGCTAGCGGACAAAACAGCCCAGCTTTTAAAAGCCAAATTTGGCGGGCGCATTACGGTGGGGAAAACAGGGGCGTGGATCAAGGAAAAGCAAACCTACAGCAGCTTTGCTGTGAACGTGGGCTCGTTGGATTCGGATGCCCACATGAAAGACGTACGTATTTTTGAATTCGACAACCGAGGGAAGATTGTTTCCTTAACCCAAGCACAAAGCGGCGTATTTGGCCCCGGAGAGTCTTGGGTTTTGCAAGGCGTTGATCGCACCGAATTCAACACCTCCAATCCAGACGCAAGCAACGCAGTCACAACCCGACAAGAGCAACTGACCTGGCTCAATAAAGTCAGCGATGAAATGGTGTCAGCGGCCGTATTGCGTCCGGAACGCATGGGAACCGTGGATTTGTTCCAGTACATCCGCCACCTTCACTCCAACGGCCAATCGGCTCAAAAATACGAAATCCAATTTTGGAAAAAAATGTTTTACCCCCTGAGTTGTCTTGTCATGATGGTCTTGGCGCTGCCCTTTGCCTACCTTCACTTTCGTTCAGGTGGAATCACCCCGTTCGTGTTTGGAGGAATCATGGCCGGGATTAGCTTTGTTTTACTCAATAACGTCTTAGGAGATTTGGGCTATCTCCAAGGCTGGCAGCCGTGGTTTACCGCCGCCCTCCCCGGCCTCATTTATTCCTTTATTTCACTCTCAGCATTCACTTGGTTGGTTCGCAGACAATGAATACTTCAACACAAGGCATTATTTTGTTTGCCCACGGATCGCGAGACCCGCTTTGGCATAAGCCCATGGAAGCCGTAGCCCAGCAAATTCAGCTCACCAACCATGAGATGCACGTGGTCTGCGCCTATTTGGAATTAAGTACTCCAGACCTTGCAACGGCGGCCCAGACGTTGATTGACACGGGCGTTCGCTTGATCACGATCGTTCCCATGTTTCTAGGCGTTGGTAAGCATGCGCGAGAAGACCTTCCCTTACTTATCACCGCTCTTTCGCAAGCCCATCCAACGATGGAGTTCACGCTCCAAAAAGCGGTAGGTGAAGACGATCGACTGATTCAAGTATTGGCTCGCATTGCTTTAAATCATCCCGAATAAAGCATAATGAAGTTCATCTATAGTCGCAATCCGATATGAACCTCCACCAATTTCGCTTTGTTCAAGAAGCCGTTCGCCGCAACCTAAACCTGACCGAAGCCGCCAAAGCCCTGCACACTTCGCAGCCCGGCGTCTCCAAGGCCATCATTGAGCTGGAAGATGAATTGGGGATTGAGATTTTTGCCAGGCACGGAAAGCGGCTTAAGCGCGTGACCGAGCCCGGAGAGCATGTTCTCAAAAGTATTGATTTGATTTTGCGCGAAGTCAGCAACCTCAAACGCATTGGCGAGCAATACTGCATGGAAGACAGTGGCACCTTGTCCATTGCCACAACCCACACCCAAGCCCGCTATGTATTGCCTGAAAAAGTAGCGGCGCTTCGCACCGCGTTCCCTAAAGTCAATATCAGCTTGCACCAAGGCTCACCCGACCAGGTCGCTCGCATGTTGATTCACGAAGTGGCAGAAATTGGTATTGCTACCGAATCACTGGCGGATTACGCTGAGCTGGTTACCCTGCCCTGCTACGAATGGCAGCACATGATTGTTCTCCCAATCGATCATCCCTTGGCCGGCAAGACAAGTATTACTTTGGAAGACGTAGCCCAAGAACCCCTGATTACCTACCACCCGTCCTTTACCGGCCGCACCAAAATTGACCGCGCTTTTGCCGAGCACAAATTAGAACCTCGGATTGCCCTTGAGGCGATTGACTCAGACGTGATCAAAACCTATGTGCGCTTAGGTCTTGGCGTTGGTATTGCCGCTGAAATGGCGGTTCGCGATGTCCAAGAAGAAGGGCCCAAGTCAGGCCTGATCGTTCGCCCAGCGGGCCATCTTTTTGGTAAAAACATGGCCCGCGTGGCCTTTAAACGCAGCGCCTATTTGCGTAATTTTGTATTTACTTTTGCCCAACTCTTGAGCAACCGCTTGAACCGCGAGATCGTGGCCCGAGCCATGGCGGGGCATTTGAACGATTCCGATATTTAATTCACGTTGGCAATGACGCATCCCGTAACCCCAGAACTTCGCAGCCGCCTTCCTAAAGTCGGTACGACCATTTTCACGGTGATGTCGGCACTGGCGGCGCAGCACCAAGCGGTCAATTTAGGCCAAGGTTTCCCCGACTTCGCTTGCGACCCCACACTGGTTGATGAAGTGACCCGTGCGATGCAAGCCGGTCACAACCAATACCCCCCCATGGCAGGCATTCCTGCTTTGCGCCAAACGATTTCTGAAAAAATCAGCGCCTTGCATGGCAAAACCTACTCAGCGGCAGATGAAATCACCATCACCGCCGGCGCAACCCAAGCCATTCTCACTGCTATTTTGGCCATCGTTCATCCGGGCGACGAAATCATTGTTTTAGAACCCTGTTACGACAGCTACGTTCCCAACATTGCGCTTGCGGGTGGGGTGGTGGTTCGGGTGCCGTTACAGCCTGGAAGTTTTCGCCCCGATTTTGAAAAAATTAAAGCCGCATTAACCTCCAAGACCCGTGCCATCGTGATCAACACGCCGCACAACCCCAGCGCCACCGTGTGGAGCCAAGCCGACATGCTGGCTTTACAAGCCTTGCTCGCACCCACCAACGTTTTGGTGATTAGTGACGAGGTCTATGAACACATGGTTTTTGACGGCGCACAGCATGAAAGCGTCGCTCGCTTCCCAGGCTTAGCCGCCCGCGCATTTATTGTTTCCAGTTTTGGCAAGACCTACCATGTGACCGGTTGGAAAGTGGGCTACGTAGCAGCCCCCGCAAGCCTGATGGCAGAATTTAGAAAGGTGCACCAGTTCAACGTTTTTACGGTCAACACGCCCGTTCAGTTCGCGCTGAATGCGTACATGGCCGATCCGGAGCCTTACCTTGGCCTAGCTGCTTTCTACCAACGCAAGCGCGATCTTTTTTTAAATGGCTTAGAGAAAACGAAATTCAAAGTTTTAAACAGCCAAGGTACGTATTTTCAATGCGTCGACATCTCTGAGGTGTCGGACCTCACGGAGGCCGATTTCTGCAAGTGGCTGACCGCTGAAGTTGGCGTGGCAGCGATCCCGCTGTCTGCGTTTTATGGCAACGGATTTGACCAGCGCGTGGTACGCTTTTGTTTTGCAAAAAAAGACGAGACCCTGCTCGCAGCGCTATCGCGCTTACAAACTTTGTAGATTTATAAACTCGTTTTCAAAAGGGATTCTCCATGACCGTTCAAATCACACAACATACATCTCACTTTTCAACCGCACCGCAAATCAGCTGTGATGACATGGCGGCAATCGCAGCCAGCGGATTTCATACGGTGATTAACAACCGCCCCGATGGAGAAGGCGGCCCCGAGCAACCCAGTTCACATGACATGGCCCAAGCCGCCCTTGCCCACGGTCTGGCGTACCACTACATCCCTGTGATCAGCGGTCAGGTGACGCAAGAACAAGTCACAGCTTTTGCCCAGGCGCTGGCCCAAGCCCCCGGCCCGGTGCTGGCGTTTTGTCGCAGCGGTACGCGCTCGACCAATATGTGGCGCATGGGCCAATAACTTAAAGCAACTGCGACCAGGCTTTATCGAGCCGCTTGACGCTCACGGGTTGCGGTGTGCGCAACTCTTGCGCAAAAAAACTCACTCTAAGCTCTTCCAAAAGCCAGCGAAATTCAGTCATGCGCTCGTCGCTGACACCTTTGCGTTCGGCAACCAAGCGCCAATAGCGCTGCTCCTGGGGCCGTAACTCGCTAAGGCGGGCAGCATCTCGGGCGGGATCAGCACGTATTTTTTCTAGGCGCAAGGTAATCGCTTTGAGATACCGCGTTAAGTGATGTAAACGCTCCCACGGCGCAGCCATCAAAAACCGCTTGGGCACCAGGCGCTGTAATTGTTGCGCGGCATCAGCACAGGCCTCCGGCGCTGTTTTGGTGTCTTTTATTTTTCGGTTAGCTGTCGCGCATTCTTGCAAAATAAGCGCAGCCAAGCGGGCAATTTCGTTGGCAATCAAGGTCAACCGACCCCGCCCTTCTTCGAGTCGTCGTTTGAATGCGAACGCATCCGTGGGCAAAGGCGTTAGTAAAAATGCACGCTCAAGCGCCAAACCAATGATTTGCTCGCGCAACTCCTCGATGCTGCCGCCAATTTGCATATAAGACACCGCCATTTTTTGCAAATCAGGAACATTCTTCTCTAAGTATTTCAAAGGCTCTTTGAGCTGCAAAGCAAACAAGCGGCGCAAACCCGCACGGTGTTTCTCGGCGGCTAACTCAGGCTCATCAAAAACTTCCATCGTGACGGCATCAACCGCATCGATCAAAGCAGGAAAACCCACCAAGGTCTGTCCCCCCTTTTGAATTTCGAGCAACTCAGGTAACTCACCAAACGTCCAGGCGGTATAGCGTTGGCCAACGGGGTTGATTGCCGCACTGCTTTTCGTATTGCTCGTCGTTTTGTTTGCCGTTGTAGTCGCTGATTTACTTGGGGTGCAATTAGGAGATGCGAGTGGCGCAGCCGTCTCGGCTGGAGCGGATTCGAGTTTGCCAAGTTTCAAAGAAGCCAAGGCTTGGAATGCTCCCCGCGCTTGCTTGCCCCATTCGGCTTTAAGCGCCCCCAAATTACGGCCCTGCCCCAATTGGCGGCCGTGCTCATCAACGACCTTAAAGTTCATAAAAAAGTGGGTGCTCAACATGTCTGCTTTGATATCTGCACGAACAATGTCTAACGCGGTTTGATCGCGGATCAATTTGAGAAGTGCATCGACCAAACTGCCAGCGCCAAAACGTTCATCGCTCAGCTTCAGCGCCCAGCGACTTGCCGTTTCTGGCAAAGGCACCAAACGCGAGCGCGGGCGTTGGTGCAAGGTTTTGATCAAGGCCTGAATTTTTTCTTTGAGCATGCCCGGAACCAACCACTCGCAGCGCTCTTCACTCAATTGGTTCAAAACAAAAAGCGGAACGGTGACGGTTAAGCCATCCCAAACATCGCCAGGTTCGTGGAGGTACGTTGCTAAACAATCGACCCCGCCCAATCGCACCGTTTTGGGAAACATCGTGGTGGTGATGCCTGCGGCCTCGTGGCGCATCAACTCTTCTCGTGTGAGCATCAAGAGTTGGGGCTGTTTTTTAACTTCTTCCCGGTACCACCGCTCAAAGCTGTAACCGCTGCAGACATCCGACGGTAACTGCTGATCGTAAAAAGCAAAGATCAGTTCGTCATCCACCAAAACGTCTTGGCGTCTGGCCTTGTGCTCCAAGTCTTGCACTTGTTTGATCAGCTTGAGGTTCGCACTTAAAAAAGGCAAAGGCGTTTCCCATTGCCCATCCACCAGCGCTTCTCGGATAAAAATATCTCTGGCCCCGGGCAAATCGACCTTGCTGTAATTGACACGCCGCCCGCTGTACACCACTAAGCCATAGAGCGTAGCCCGCTCCAGCGCCAGAACCTCAGCGGCTTTTTTCTCCCAATGCGGATCGAGCAGTTGCTTTTTAAGCAAGTGTTCGCCGACTTGTTCAAGCCACTGCGGATCGATGGATGCGATTCCTCGGCCAAACAAACGGGTGGTCTCCACCAGCTCAGCGGCCACAATCCAGCGCCCCGGTTTTTTGGCTAAATGCGCTCCCGGATGGGCGAAAAACTTGATGCTCCTCGCGCCCAAATACTCGCCTTGGGGCCCATCATTTTCAACCTTGCAACCCACATTTCCAAGTAAGCCCGCCAGCATGGACAAATGCAGCTGATCGTAAGAGGCCGGGCTGGTATTGATGTGCCATTGGTGCTCTGCAACCACCGTGTTCAATTGGCTGTGAATATCTTTCCATTCGCGAACGCGGCGAATATTGACAAAGTTTTGCCGCAGGAGTTGCTCGTACTGGCGGTTGGAAAGTTTGTGGAGGCTGGCACTTCCCGTAGCCGCATCCTGCGCTTTTTCGCCCCGCGCTTGGATGATCCATTTCCACAACTTCAAGTAGCCGCTAAATTCGCTGCGGTCGTCATCAAACTTGGCATGCGCTTGGTCGGCCTGGGCTTGGGCTTCCATCGGTCGGTCACGAACGTCTTGCACACTCAAGGCCGAAGCGATGACCAAAATCTCATCGAGGGCATGGCGACTGCGTGCCTCCAAAATCATCCGCCCTACCCGTGGGTCTAAAGGCAAACGGGCCAATTCGGCGCCCATGGGCGTGAGTTCATTGGCTTCATCGACCGCGCCCAATTCATTAAGCAATTGATAGCCGTCGGCAATGGCTCGCCCCGACGGTTTTTCAATAAAAGGAAAATCTTCCACCACACCAAAACGCAGCGACTTCATTCGCAAAATAACGCCAGCTAAAGACGATCGCAAAATTTCGGGGTCGGTAAACCGGTCGCGGCCCTCAAAATCTTTTTGCTCGTAAAGCCGAATGCAAATACCATCGGCAACGCGCCCACAGCGCCCGGCGCGTTGGTTGGCGGCGCTTTGGCTGATGGGCTCTACCAAAAGCTGTTCTACCTTGCTGCGAAAACTGTAGCGTTTGATACGGGCCGTTCCGGCATCAATCACGTAGCGAATTCCAGGCACCGTCAAGGAGGTTTCAGCGACGTTGGTTGCCAGCACGATGCGCCGCCCGGTATGGCCGTCAAAAATACGGTCCTGTTCGGCTTGGCTTAAGCGGGCAAACAAAGGAAGCACTTCGCTGTTGCGCATCACGGGCTGGTGACTCAAGTGCTTTCTTAAATGGTCTGCCGCCTCGCGAATTTCGCGCTCACCCGGCAAGAAAACCAAAATATCACCGGCGGAGCCTGCTCGCCACAATTCATCCACCCCATCGGCAATCGCGTGGTTTACATCGTAATCCCGGCTCTCTTCAAAAGGACGGTAGCGCTGTTCGACAGGGAACATTCGCCCAGAGACCATGATGACGGGCGCGGGAGTCAGCACCCGGCCCGCAGGTCCGGGCTGCAGACTCGAAAAATGATTGGCAAATCGCTGGGCGTCAATCGTGGCCGACGTGATGACTACTTTCAGGTCGGGCCTGCGCGGCAAAATTTGGCGTAAATAGCCCAGCAAAAAATCGATGTTCAGGCTGCGCTCATGGGCCTCGTCAATGATGAGGGTGTCGTAGGCGTTGAGCAAGGGGTCGGTCTGCGTCTCCGCCAACAAAATACCGTCGGTCATCAACTTCACCGAGGCATCTCGGCTTAATCGATCTTGAAACCGGACCTTGTAGCCGACCACGTCACCTAAAGGTGTATTTAATTCCTGCGCGATGCGCTTGGCCACGGAGCTTGCGGCGATGCGCCTGGGTTGGGTGTGGCCAATGAGTTTGCCGGGGCGAGCGGGGGAACCGTTGGGATGGGTTTTGGGATAGTTAAGACGGCCACGACCCAAAGCCAGTGCGATTTTGGGAAGCTGCGTGGTTTTCCCTGAGCCTGTTTCACCACACACAATGATGACTTGGTTGGCCTGAAGGGCTGCCATGATTTCTTCCCTCCTGGCCGAGACAGGCAGGTCTTCTGGAAAATCAATCACAAGCGGGGAAGCGGGAACGAGGGACAAGCGCAATACCAAAATAAAGGATTCGCATTATCCCAGTGAACCCAGACAAGGCCCCCACGGCCTTTTTTCTGCAATACACTGAGACAACGCCACACTTTCACGTCTCAGACTTTGCCCATGACCTCTGTATTTAACTTTACCTTTGTGCCTTGGTTTCGCTCGGTCGCACCCTACATTCACAAGTTTCGCGACCAAACTTTTGTCGTTGGCATTGCGGGGGAAGCGATCGCGGCGGGAAAGCTGCCCCATCTCGCCCAAGACCTGGCCATGATTCAAAGCATGGGCGTTAAAGTGGTTTTGGTGCACGGCTTTCGTCCTCAAGTGAATGAACAGTTACAAGCCAAGGGGCACACGCCCAAATACGCGCAAGGTCTTCGTATTACCGATGAAGTGGCTCTCGATTGCGCCCAAGAAGCGGCCGGCCAACTGCGCTATGAAATCGAAGCTGCATTCAGCCAAGGGCTGCCCAACACCCCCATGGCAGACTCCACGGTGCGGGTTATTTCGGGCAACTTTATTACCGCGCGGCCGGTTGGCATTGTTGACGGCGTTGATTTTCAACACTCCGGCGTGGTTCGAAAAGTAGATACCGCGGGCATAAGCCGCGTACTCGACATGGGCGCAATGTTGCTGCTTTCCCCTTTTGGTTTTTCACCGACTGGTGAAGCCTTTAACCTCACCATGGAGGAGGTTGCGACCTCGGTTGCCACCGCGCTGCAGGCGGACAAATTGATTTTCTTAACCGAGGTTCCCGGCTTGCGCATGCGCCCGACCGAACCCGCAAGCGAAGACAACCCCATTGATACCGAGCTCCCGCTGGCCGCGGCTGAAAAATTACTGGCAGAACTTCCTGCGGCGAATGAGCCCACCGATGTGCCCTTTTACTTGCAACACTGCGTGACTGCGTGTAAATCGGGCGTGGAGCGCAGCCACATCATTCCCTTTGCAGTCGATGGCGCCATCTTGCTTGAGGTTTACGTTCATGACGGAATCGGCACCATGATTGTTGACGAAAAGCTAGAAAGCCTGCGGGAAGCCACCGATGAAGATGTCGGCGGAATATTGCAACTGATTGAACCCTTTGAGCGCGACGGCACCTTGGTCAAACGAAGCCGCACAGAAATAGAACGCGACGCGGGCAATTACACGGTCATTGAACACGACGGTGTGATCTTTGCCTGTGCGGCGTTGTACGCCTACCCTGAATCTAAAACCGCAGAGATGGCTGCGTTAACGGTATCTCCCGATGTTCAAGGGCAAGGTGACGGCGAGCGCGTACTCAAGCGCATCGAACACCGCGCCAAAGCCGCTGGCCTCGATAGCATTTTTGTACTCACCACGCGCACCACCCACTGGTTTTTAAAACGCGGTTTTGTTTTGGTGGATGCCGACTGGCTTCCCGAAGGGCGAAAGCGAAAATACAACTGGGACCGAAAAAGCCAGGTGTTGGTGAAAAAGCTCTCCTAAAAGGATTTAGCGGCGAAGCTGGCGAATGGCGAGAAGCGCAGACGCCAAACCAATCGCACAAAAACAGACGAACGACCAATTTGCAATCGAGCCACCTAAAAAAGTCCAGTCGACCGCAGAGCAGTCGCCGCTGCCTTTAAACAACATAGGGATCACCCGCTGCAAGGGGAAGTTTTCAATCATTCCGTACAGATCGCGGCCGCAACTCACCACCTCTGGCGGATACCACTGGAGCCAACTTTGACGGGCTGCAACAAAAGCGCCCAAGGCGCTGAGCACCAGCAAGAGTAAGCTGGAACCCACCAGGAAGAATCGCGCTTTTTGCGTACTGGCAACCGCCGCCAACACAGCAATCAAAACCATCACATAGCGCTGAACGATGCACATGGGGCATGGCTCTAAGCCCAGCCCATGCTGCAAATAAAATCCAAAGGCGAGCAAACCGACACATGCTACGCTCATCAAAGCAAACAAGCGCCGAGGGTAGCTATCCAAAACAGTCCAAAGAAAATTCACATGCTTCCTTTTAAAAAATCGCAATGCCCCTTGCCATTTTGCACCCAAGACAGGTCTAAGCCTTCGTTTTAACCATAAACCGAATAAGATCGGGTTTCTGATTTTTATGACTTTAAGGCAAGCATGGCACGTACCGTTCAATGTATCAAGTTAGGCACCGAGGCAGAAGGTTTGGACTTTGCGCCCTACCCTGGCGACTTGGGTAAACGCATTTGGGAAAGCGTGAGCAAAGAAGCATGGGCGGCTTGGCTCAAACACCAGACCATGTTGGTCAACGAAAATCGGCTCAATTTAGGCGATGCGCGGGCCCGCCAATATTTAGCCCGCCAAATGGAGAACCACTTTTTCGGGGATGGCGCGGACGCCGCCCAAGGCTACGTTCCTCCCAGCGCATAAACACGGATGCCATGAGCTCCTCCCCAGACAAAGCTTTGGCTTGGGCTGGGCGTTCTGCTTGGACGGTTCTCGACACCGCGATTTTTCAGCTCGACGCATTTTTAGAGACTTGGCTGTTTTGGCGCAATACCGAAATGCGGCCACTGATGCTCCATTACGTCGGCACGGGAAGTTTCGAGGAATACACCCGCTTTCTTAGCGATGCGTCAGATCCAATGGGTACGCCCTTTCGCCTAGAGGCTTTGAAAACGCTGCGGTATGCCTGTGCGGATCTGACACCGGGTATTCACCGGATTCTTTTAGACCACGGCCAACTCTCACTCACGCTGTGCCTTGGCGACCTCACTATGATGTTAGACGCCCAAAACATTCAAGCAGACCAGGTCTGTCTTGGTGCGAACTTTGCGCATTGGGACGCGCGAAAACGTGAAGCCTTAGGGCGATGCTGCAAACCTACGGCGCTTCCTTCGGAACATATTGCACTTAGGCCCCGAACTCGGAGCCTCAAAAACATCACCCTCGCTCACACCACGCCCAAGCGCTGCGCCGTGGTTGGAGCGGGTATCAGTGGCGCGAGTATTGCCAATGCCTTAGCCAAGCGCGGCTGGACGGTTCAGGTGCTTGATAGCCATCCCACTCCATCAGCAGGCGCATCCGGTTTGCCGGCCGGCTTGGTTGTTCCCCAACCCACGGTGGACGACAGCACCAGTTCACAAATTTTGCGCCGGGCGTGCCATCTGATGTTGCAACACCTGCGAGCGGCCTTGGTGCGTGGGCACGATTTTGATGACGGTGGCGTTTTACAACAATCTCCCGACGCTATTTTTCATTCCAACGCGGCCTGGCTCAAGCCCGAAAAAATGGTGAGTGC
This sequence comes from Bordetella parapertussis, assembly GCA_945888535.1. Taxonomy (GTDB): domain Bacteria; phylum Pseudomonadota; class Gammaproteobacteria; order Burkholderiales; family Burkholderiaceae_C; genus Allorhodoferax; species Allorhodoferax parapertussis_A. Next base: position 219 of record CAMDAN010000005.1, on the reverse strand, counting down.
GTGGCTGGAACACCCGTTGATTGAATTTAAGGGCAACGCAGAAGTAGCTGCCCTGGAACGCGTGAATGGTGCGTGGACATTGCTAGACGTTCAGGGCGAAACTTTGGCCGTCGCAGACATCGTGGTGATCGCCAACGCAATGGGCTTATCCACGCTCAAGTTCAATGGCTATTTACGCGCATCTCTTGCTGAGGAGTGCATCCAAAACATCGAGGGCCT
>CAMDAN010000004.1 GCA_945888535.1 Bordetella parapertussis | reverse complement strand
TTTTTACCAAGCTACTTACGCGGGTTGGCATTTTTTTAATCGGCAGTGCGCCCAGCTGAGTGACTTGGCGGGACTCCAAAACGATATCGCTGTGGGGGGTGGCGCAGCAGGTTAGAACAAACTGATTGGCTTCTTCCTCTTCGCTTAAGGCTTTGCGTTGAAAGTTCGCGTGTGTGACCGTACCTGAAGTCATCTTGCATTTACATGAGCCGCATGCGCCATCTTTGCAGCCATAGGGCAGCCCGACGCCTTGTCGGATACCTGCTGCCAAAATGGTCTCAACGGAAGGGCAAGAAAAGCCCACCTTGCTGGGTTCTATGGAGATGGAAAAAGCGGTTGCGCTGCTGGTCATTTTTTATGGGTATCCTTGGGGCCATTGTTTTTTTACAAGAACACATTTTGCCTTCAATCCAATCTCCTTTAGGTGCGCTGCCTTCTCGGTTTCGTAGAAGCCGAGTGCTCATTGTCGGTTGCGGCGATGTCGGTCTTCGCGTGGCGCGACTGCTTGCCCCACGGGTTCGCGTCCTGGCTTTGACGTCCAGTGCCCAACGTGTACCGCTCTTGCGCTCAGTGGGAATCCTTGCTTTATCAGGTAACTTAGACCAGGGGGCGCAACTGCGGCGAATAGCGGGAATGGCCCAGCGTGTTTTGTATCTGGCTCCTCCCGATCCAGAGGGGAAGTCGGATGGACGTTTAGTCGCCTTTACGCAGGCCACACGTTTGCGCGCACCGCCTAAGGCCTTGGTTTATGCGTCTACCAGCGGTGTTTATGGCGACTGCAAAGGGGCATGGGTTACCGAGTCAGCAGCCATTGATCCGACCACACTCCGAGCGCACCGAAGAGCCCATGCGGAGGCAACGGCCCGTTTTTTTGGGCGATCCGCAGGCATGAGAGCCAGTGTGCTTCGGGTGCCGGGGATTTATGCCAATGACCGGGAAGGTGGAACACCTCTGGCGCGTTTGCAAAAAGGCGCACCCGTCTTGCGTGAAGATGAAGACGTTTACACCAATCATATCCATGCAGATGATTTGGCGCGGGCCTGTGGCTTGGCTTTGTGGCGTGGAAAATCCCAACGCAGCTACAACATCAATGACGATACGGATATGACAATGGGTAATTATTTGGACGCCGCTGCCGACCTGTATGGCATGCCTAGACCCACACGCATGACAAGAGAAGAACTCAAAAAGGAAGTGTCTGCAATGCAACTGAGCTTTATGAGCGAGTCACGCAGGTTGGTGAACCAAAGAATGAAAAAAGAACTCGGCCTGCGACTGCGCTATCCAAGTGCGCTCGATGGTTTGCTTTCGTCTAAATAAATAAAGTGGGCTTGGGTTGGTAAAGTCGATTCAAAATTTTCCAAATCACCCAACTGCACATCAAGGTAATCGGCGCAGCCCACAAGACATCGCTTAACCAATGCGCTACAGCCGCCATTCTTGCAAAGCCTATGAGCAGTCCCGCACTGGTTCCAAACAAAGCCCAAATGACTTGCCTGCGCCGGTGCAGCAACATCAGCGAGGCAAAGAAAAAGCCGCAGGCCACATGACCGCTGACGAATGAGCAGTTTTTAGTGCATTGATCGGTCATCACTCCGGCGCGGCTAAATTTCTGGGTTCCTCCAAAATTTTCTACTTGGTAAGGCCTCGCGCGCTGCCATTGGTCTTTAAACCCTGCGTTAACGAGCAAGCCAGGCCCCAAAAGGCCCGAAAGTACGATAAATGCCAGCGGCAATCGCCAATGCGACCACTGCAACTTCAAGCTTGCAACCAGCCAAAGCACCAACGATGTAAAAACCATGATTCGAAATGCCAGTGGTACATACCGATTGATCATTTCAACCCACCACCAATGTTTCACTGCAATTTTGGGCGCATCTCCGGTAAATAAAGCGGCTGCTTGAAGGTCTAATTCCAGCCAAAGCGTTGGAATCAGAGCGAGAAAGACAAAAAAGCCGACTAAAGCAAAAAACAATGAGGGTGTTTTTCGGAGCGTTTCTCGGTGATGGGGCGAAGAGTGGTTGGGCATGGTGAGATTATCCACGGATGCCGCCGCCTTTGATGGTGCGCTAAATTGTTGCCATTTTGTAAAGTTCGCATCGCGTGTCAACAATAGCGGTCATTCTTGCGTTGTTGGCATAACTCTTTGGAGGTTTCCTATGAAGCAATGGTCTTTTCTCTTTTTAGCGGCAGCTAGCGTGACAGGTGTCGGGGCACAGGAGCTTGGCCGGGTCATCTCTTCAATCCCAGTGGTTCAACAGATGGCGGTTCCTAGGCAAGTCTGTACAACGGAGCAAGTCGGTGTGCAGCAATCCAATAGTGGGGCAGGTGCGTTAATCGGTGCTATCGCGGGTGGCGTCCTAGGGAATGCCGTAGGTCAAGGGGCAGGGCGTGGGGCTGCCACTGCGATTGGCGCTATAGGCGGGGCCGTATTGGGGGACCGTTTGGAAGGAAACCCAGCGGTTCGCATTGAGAACGTTCAGCGCTGCGCAGTACAAAATTTTTATGAGAATAAAACGGTCGCTTTTAATGTGGTGTACGAATATGCTGGAAAGCAGTATTCCGTTCAAACGCCAAGCGACCCCGGCCCCACGATTGCGCTACAAATTGCTCCAGTAGGAACCGTGATCACTCCTCAGGTAACAACAGCCATTGTCGTTCATCCCGTACCCACTTACATCGCCGTTCCGGTGCAGCGGACGTATTACTACCAGCCTTATTACCAAACTTATCACCCGCCGGTTCGATTCCCCTTTGGCCCATCAGCCCGCTTTGGCCATGGCGGCGGACATCGCCATTGGCAATAATGATTGAGACTAAGAAATAGCGACCTCGGGGTCCACAATCGGCCCTGTACCACTAAAGCGGTCGAGTGCCAAGTACAAGACGGGCGTGATGAACAGCGTGATTGCTTGAGAAAAAACTAAGCCACCCACGACTGCAAGTCCCAAGGGTTGGCGCAGTTCAGCACCTGCACCAATGCCTATCGCAATCGGTAATGCGCCCACCAATGCGGCAAGTGTGGTCATCATGATGGGTCGAAACCGAAGAATGCAGGCCTCGCGAATCGCTTGCTCGGGTGTCATCCCGCCGTGACGCTGCGCCTCTAATGCGAAGTCAATCATCATGATGGCGTTCTTTTTCACAATACCGATCAGCAAAACAATACCAATGGTGGCGATCAAGGTCAGGTCTTGCCCAAACAGCATCAAAGTCGCCAATGCGCCAACGGCAGCCGACGGTAGTCCAGCAAGAATAGTGATGGGGTGGATGTAGCTTTCATACAAAACCCCAAGCAAGACATAAATCACGATAAGCGCAGCAATAACCAAGATCAATTGGCTACTTTGCGAGTTCTTAAACACGGCGGCATCACCACCGTAACTGGTGATGATGCTTGACGGCATTTGAATCGCCTCAGAGGCAGCATCGATTTTTGCGGTGGCATCCCCCAAAGCCGTCCCGGGCGCAAGATTGAAGGAGACCGTGACGGCTTGGAGTTGACCCACGTGGTTGATTGACGTTGGTCCTACGGTTCTCTCTACCGTGGTAAAGCTCGACAGGGGAACCAAGGTGCCGAAAGAGGAGCGCACATAAATGCCATTCAACGCTTGCTCATCCTGTTTTGCCTCAGGTGCGACTTCCATGATGACTTGGTAGCTGTCGGTTGGCAGGTAAATCGTAGACACCTGACGCTCACCAAAAGCGCTAAAAAGGGCAGAGCGGATGGAGTCAATCGACACTCCCAACGTATTGGCCAGATCGCGGTCAATTTTGAGTTGCGCTTGCAGGCCGCGTAACTGCGAATCGCTGGTCACATCGCGAAACAATGGGTCAGCACGCAGCTTTTCTTGCAGCTTGGTGGCCCAGGCTCCTAGTTCATCGGCCTTCACACTTTGCAAAATGTACTGGTATTGGGCTTTGCTCTGTCGTCCTCCGAGTTGCAAGTTTTGTACTGGGCGCATAAACACGTTGATACCCGCAACCCCCCGGAGTTTCTTCCGTAAAGTCTCAATCACTTGTTTGATGGGGAGTCGTTCATTGTGAGGATGCAGCGTAATAAACATGCGTCCTGAATTCTGTCCGCCTACACCCCCATTGAAAGAATTCACCGCTTTGACGTTGGGATCGGCACGAATAATAGCGGCTGCCCGCTCCTGAAGCTGCACCATGGCGGTGAATGAAATATCTTCGCTGGCCTCGGTAGATACCGTGATTTGACCAATGTCTTCTTCGGGGAAAAACCCTTTGGGAATCACGCTGACTAACCAAAAAGTCGCAGCAAATGTACTTGCAGCCAAAAGCAAAATGAACTTGCGATGGTTCAGTGCCAAATCTAAAACACGTGTGTACCCGGCCAACGTATTATCAAATGCACGCTCAAATAAACGGACCAAAGCGCCTGGTGGTTTTTTATGGGCTTCATCGCTTAAGAAGCGGCTTGCCAACATAGGGACCAAGGTGAGAGATACGAACGCGGACACCAAAATCGCTAAACCAACGACCACTGCAAACTCATGGAACAACAATCCAATGACGCCGGGCATAAAGAAAATAGGAATAAAAACCGCAATCAATGACGTTGAAATAGAAACAATCGTGAATCCAACTTCTCGCGCACCCACCAAAGCGGCTTGAAACGGATCTTCCCCATCTTCAACATGGCGGATGATATTTTCTAAAACCACAATCGCATCGTCGACCACTAATCCCACCGCAAGCGTCAGACCGAGGAGGGAAATATTGTCTAAGCTGTAAGACATTCCCCACAAGAGCGCCACCGCGCCCATCAAAGAAATAGGCAAGGACAGCGTAGGAATGACGGTGGCGACAAATCGGCGAAGAAACAAAAATATTACCAACACCACCAAGACAATCGTTCCTATCAATGTCAGGGTCACGTCGTGTAAGGCTTCGCGAACAGAAAGGGATCGGTCGTTAATGGGCGTCAAGCTGATCGATTGCGGCATTTGGCTTTGCAGGGCAGGCAAAGCTAAACGAATAGAGTCCACCACCCGCACCGTATTGGCACCCGGTTGGCGTTGAATGGCCAAGGTAATGGAGTTTTCTCCATTAAAGGTCGCCCAACTTTTGAGGGTCTCAATGCTGTTTTCTACTTTGGCAACGTCGCGCAGGCGCACCGGTGTGCCGCCTTTGTTACTGATAATCAAGTTTGCAAAATCAGCCGCATTTTTGAGTTGGCGATTGGCTTGCAACACCAGCGTCTGCTTAGGGCCTTCGAGGGTTCCCACGGGGGTGTTGACGTTGGCAGCACGCAGCGCCGCGCTGACTTCGTCTAGGCCAATATTGCGTGCCACCAGTGCGGCAGGTTGCACACGCACACGCACCGCGTAGCGTTTAGAGCCGTAAATAATGACTTGCGCCACACCGTTAATCGTGGACAAGGTCGGAGAAATTAAATGCTCGGCATAGTCTTGTAGGTCTGCCGGTGTCAGCGACGGAGAGGTCAGAGAAATTAGTAGCACCGGCGCATCCGCAGGGTTGACCTTTCTGTATGCTGGCGGTGACGTCATGTCTTGCGGCAAAGAGCGTTGGGCGCGTAAAAGGGCGGCCTGAACGTCAACCGCAGCAGCATCAATATTGCGTCCTTCTTCAAACTCTAAGGTAAGAGAGGTACTACCCAGCGTGCTGGATGAACTAAGCGTTTTGAGACCAGGAACCGTTTGAAACTGCTTTTCTAGCGGCAAGGCCACCGAACTGGCCATGGTTTCCGGATTGGCGCCAGGCAATGAAGCCGATACGTTGATGATGGGGGTGTCGTAACTCGGAAGGGCAGCTACAGGGATTTTCTGCAAACCAATCACACCCGCGCCAACAATAGCGACGTTAAGCAGTACCGTCATCACCGGACGGCGAATAAATAGTTCTGAGAAGTTCATGGTGCGCGGCTACCAGACGCCGCGCCTGCGGGGGCATTGGCCTTCGAATCTTTAGCCCGCTCCACGACCATCGAGCCGGGGCGTACATTTTGTTTGCCATCTAAGACAACGGTTTCACCCACTTTAAGCCCCGAAACAGCAGCCTCGCCACTTTGGCCCATGAGTTGTTTGATCGGGCGCATGACGGCTTTGCCGTCTTCAACCACGTACACAATCGTGCCGCGAGCGCCTTGAATGATGGCAGCCTGAGGGACGATGATGGCCTCTTTGAGGGTGCTCACGGTTTGAGAGATCTCCACAAAAGCCCCTGGCCACAAGCGCTCTTCTTTATTAGCGAAAACCGCTTTGGCCTTGACAGCGCCGGATGCAGCGTCCACCGTGTTGTCGACGAATTTCAGTTTCCCCTTGAAGCTACCGCCGTTATCGGCCAAGGTGGCCGTCACGCTGGCCCCTCCATCTTTGAGCGCTCCGATGGCATCCACCAAGTTACGTTGCGGTAGGCTAAACCCCACGGCGATGGGGTCGAGTTGGGTGATGGTGACCAGCGTACTGATATTGCTTTGAACTGCGCTACCGGTTGACACATTGATAGCTCCAGCCCGCCCAGAATGGGGCGCCCGAACCTGAGCATAAGACAAAGCAACCCGTGCGGCATCAATAGCGGCTTGATCGGCGGCAACCGTGGCCGTGGCAGCTTCAACAACGGCTTGGGTGGTGTCAACCGCACCTTGCGAGATAAAGTTTTGAGAGAAAAGCTGTTGCGAGCGTTTAAATTGGCGTTGGGCATCGGCCAAAGTGGCTTGGTCTTTGGCTAACTGGGCGCGGGCTTTGGCAACATTGGCCTCATCAGTTCGCGCATCCAATGTGAACATCAAGTCACCCGCTTTGACAAACTGCCCCTCTTTAATATGCACCGTTTTGACCAAGGTGCTGGCCTGGGCTTTTACATCGACGCTGGTTAAGGGCATCACCGTGCCGGTGGCTTTCAGTACCACGGCCATGTCGCGGACTTCGGCTTTGACGGTGGTTACGCTTACAGGCGGGCCGGGTGGGGCGGCGGGTAATGCTCCCGATGCGGCTGGGCTGGGGGCTGGGGCAGATGCACTCGATACGCTGGGTAGAGGTGCTGAAACTGCCGCAGCTGTTTCAGCTTCATTTTTTCCCGAGCAAGCAACAAGGCCTAAGGTGACGACTGCACCCAGAAAATAACGGGAGACCAACGAATCTGTCATATTTACTTTAGGTAGCGTGAAAGTATCCGCTATCTTAAAGGGATTCAGATGAATCCGTTGGTTGTCTTAATTTAGACTTAATTCCACTCCAAATTCGCGCGACGCATCGATTAGCGACTCCAATTGCCCAAAGGCGTAGGTGCTGAAAACATACAGGTCAAAGGATTGTTCCCCTAAGCGGTGAACTGTGCAGGGGACATGGTGGTGGCCAGTCAGGGCGATGTCGTTCAGCGCGAATGCAGCATTGCGAAAATCAAGGACAAAGAGTTTGCCCAAGGCCTCTGTTGCCTTGCTGCCGTTGACATGGACCCGGCAACGGGCGTGGCTCAAATCGGTAATCGACCCTACGTCCGAATGGATATGTGAGCGCAAGGTGGCTTGGGCATCTTGATCGGTGCTTCCAATAAGCATCCATTCTTGTGGCCCGGTTCGCATCAACAAGCCTAAAGTGCATTGCACGGTTTTTCCAGTGGCCTGTGGAATGGAAACCTGCAGTGCTTGCGTCAGTGCCTCCGCGAGTTTGGCTTCTCCGCGCACCCACGTACTGATGAGTGTGACGCGGGGTAAGACGTGTGCGTTGACATGCACTTGAATCTGACCTTGCCTATCGGGCTGAGATTTTGCGTGGTGCCCTGTGAAGGGGCTGCGGATTAAAGTCGAATCAAACACGGTAACGCACTCCTTCTGCATCTAGGAAGCAAGGATCGACCACCCGCAGTCGGTACTGTCGGCCTTGTGTGGGAGATGCAGCAATAATTTCTTTGCCGACATTGGCGACTCCGCCTTCTAAGAGACCTAAGCCAATGGCTTTGCCCACGGATTTACTGAAGGTCGTTGAGGTGATGTGGCCGCGGCCATGGCCCTGAATCGCGTCGTCGGCGAAGAACAAGATAGCGCCGTTGGAGGGTGCATCGTCTTTGCCAATGGCTTCCAAACCCACCAGGGTGGGCCGGTTGTTGCGCTGCAAGCTCTCGCTTTGGCGCAGCGCCCCCCCCCAAAAGGGTTTGAGTTTGCTGGCCATTTTTCCCATACCCATGTCATCTAAGGTGGTGCGGCCATCCATTTCAGAGCCCACCACGTGGCCCTTTTCAATCCGCAAAGAACCTAAAGCTTCGAGGCCGTAGGGGCGCAGTTGCCATGGTGCGCCGCTGGCAATAAGGTGTTCCCAAACGCGGTAACCCAGATGGGTTGGGGTGAAAACTTCATAGGCCAATTCGCCCGAAAAAGTCAGCCGCAGAATACGCAAAGGCACACCTGCTAGCGCACCGGTGCCTACTGTGTCGAGTACACCCATATGCGGGAAAACATCGGTACCGAAATTCTCACTGGGGAACGCAGCTTCTAATACTTTACGCACTTCAGGACCCGCTACGCTCATCGCCGCCCATTGGTCAGACACCGACGCAACAGTCACCCGCAACTCAGGCCAGACCACTTGCAACAAAAACTCCAAGTGGCTCATCACTCTCGCAGCTTGTGCCGTGGTGGTGGTCATAAAGAATTGGGTTGGGCTGATGCGGCTGGTCGTTCCGTCATCCATCACGATACCGTCTTCGCGCAACATGAATCCGTAGCGGGCTTTGCCAACGGCTAGCTTGGAGAAGCCATTGACATAGACGCGGTCTAAAAACTCCGCCGCATCCGGGCCTTGAATATCAATTTTCCCCAAGGTGGATGTATCGGCGATGCCGACCTTTTCACGAACAAAGTCCATCTCCACTTTGTAGGCCTCAGACAAGGTCGCCCCGTGGGTGGAGTACCACAGTGGGCGCAACCACAGGCCCGCCTCCATCTTGACGCCGCCGTGGGAAAGGTGCCAGTCGTGCATCGATGTTCGCCGCTCAGGCTGAAAGTGGGGCCCGATATTGCGACCGGCCAAAGCTCCCAAGGAAGCCGGGGTGTAAGGCGGTCGAAACGTTGTTGTACCAACAGCAGAAATATCCATGTCGCGTTTGGCCGCCATCAGGGTCAAAGCATTCAAGTTAGACGTCTTGCCTTGGTCGGTCCCCATGCCCGAAGTGGTGTAGCGCTTGAGGTGCTCTACGGATTGGTAGCCTTCGAGGTGTGCCAATTCGATATCAGAAACGGTGACGTCGTTTTGAAAGTCAATAAACGCTTTGCCCTTAGACCTCGCGCCGAGCAAGGGTCCAGCGGGAACAAACGCCATGGAGGTGGAATCGTCGAACCCTTTGGCTTGTCCGTTGGTCTTTAAACCCAAAATGCCAGCTGCTTGCGCACCAGCAAGCCAGCCCGATTCAATCGCGCCATGCCACGTTTGTTCACCGACCATCGAGCCCGCACCAAACTGGGCGCGATCAAAAGATCCGGGGACAAAGCAAGCGATATCGCTGCGGTAGATAGGTTTGACGTTGCGGTGTGAGCTCAAATGCACCGTGGGAGTCCATCCGCCCGACATGGCGACCAGATCAACATCTAAACGCACTGTCTCACCTTGAACTGTTGCGCTTGCAGCGTCATAGCTTGATAGCGTGCATGACTTAGCGTGTAAGCCCCCTTGCACCTCGGTGACTGCTGTGCTGGCGAAGACGGTAACACCCAGCTGTTTGGCTTGGCTGAGCAGGCTGGCATTAACAGACGCACGAAGGTCTGCGATGTGAACGGTTGCACCGGTTCGCGCCAAGTAAAAAGCACCAAGGTAGGCCGCATCGTTGTTGACGCAAAACAGCGCGTTCTTTCCAGGAGCAACCGCATAGCGGTTCACGTAAGCAGGGACGGCGCTGGCCAGCATCACGCCGGGTTTGTCGTTGCCCGCAAAAACCAAAGGACGCTCAATCGCACCACACGCCATCACGATGGCGGCAGCCCGAACAGTGCGCATGCGTTGGCGGGGAACGCCAAAGGCGGGATCTGTCACGCCCGGCGCGGAGCGCTCAATGACGCCAACGGTATTGCCGTCGTACACCCCAAACGCGGTGGCACGGTTGATTCTTTTGACTTTGCCGGTGGCATCAATGTCTTGCAGCGTTTGCTTCAACCATTTCGCTTGCGCACTGTCAACCCTGTGGTTGAGCAAGTCGCCACCCATCTCAAAATCTTGCTCTACAAGCATGACGTCGGCCCCTGCGCGGGCGGCGTTGAGCGCGGCACTTAAGCCGGCAGCTCCGGAGCCAATGACCAGAACGTCGGTGTAATCGTTATGCCAGTCATAGCGGTTGACATCCGCATCAATGGCGGTAGCACCCAAGCCCGCTGCTTTGCGAATGAAGTGTTCATAAAGCATCCACGCCCCACGGGTCGGTCCCATGAAGGTTTTGTAATAAAAGCCCGCCACAAAAACGGGTGACAACACCGAGTTGATCGCCATCAGATCAAACTTTACGGAAGGCCAGGCGTTTTGAGTTTGGGTTTTCAGTCCGGGCTCAATTTCTAAAACCGTTGCTGCAATATTGGGCTCACGCGTTCCGTCTTGTCCAACGGTCAACAGGGCATTGGTTTCTTCAACGCCTGCACCCATAAAGCCGCGCGGGCGATGGTATTTGAAAGACCGGGCAACCAAGTGTTGGCCGTGGGCGATGAGCGCTGAGGCAGCGGTATCCCCCGCAAACCCTTCAACGGTTTTTCCGTCCAAAGTAAAGTTTACTTTTTGGCTTCGGTCGATGCGCCCGCCAGTAGCGAGGCGGTAAGCGCCGCCTGTGTGTTGGGTAGCATTCATGGCAGTGTTCTTTCTGACGCAGGGATGACCGATTCAATGTCATGCGTCACGGTATGGCGTTTCACCACCAACCAACGGCGGCAGCCCAATGTGTGTTGCCAAAACTCCGTATGGATTCCGCGAGGGTTGTTCCGCGTGTAAACGGTATCGACCCAGGCGTCATGGTTTTCCACTTCTAAGCCGGGGTAAGGTTTTGTGGCGTCGCCAAAGTAGCTGAACTCTTCGTGGTCGCGTTTGCCGCAATAGGGACAGTCAATTCTGAGCATGGTGCTGCGCTTTCTTGGAGGTCGCTAAGGTTAGGGCTGCGTGTTATTGCAAATGGTTGTAAGGACCGGTACCGGCTTCATCGATGTACCGGCCTTTAGCAAATCGGTCCATGGTGAAGCCAGCGTTAAAGTCGTGCGCTTTGTCGTTGGCAATCGTGTGCGCAAAGCACCAACCCGAAGCGGGTGTGGCTTTAAAGCCGCCGTAACACCAGCCGCCATTGAGGTACAAACCCTCTACAGGAGTCGTCGTAATGATGGGGCTGCCATCGGGCGTCATGTCCATGATGCCGCCCCAGTGGCGCAATACGCGCAAACGCGCTGCGCTAGGCATCGCGCTGACCAAGGCCTGCGAGACTTCGCCCACATTGGCGAGATTACCGCGTTGGGCGTACGAGTTGTAGCGGTCAATGTGCCCGCCAAAAACCAAGCCCCCCTTGTCCGACTGCGAAAAGTAAAAATACGATGCCGACCAAACCACAACGTGGTTCACGATGGGCTTAATGGACTCGGTGACATAGGCCTGTAAGACGTGACTCTCAATGGGCAACGCTAAGCCGGCTTTTTGCGCCAAAGGTGAAGTATTCCCCGCCACTGCAATGCCTACCTTGGCTGCGCTGATATCGCCCCTAGTGGTTTTCACTCCTGTGATGCGTTCGCCTGACCACTCGTAGTCTAAGACTTCGCAGTTTTGAATGATGTCGACGCCGAGATCGCTGGCCGCGCGGGCGTAGCCCCAGACCACCGCATCGTGCCGCGCCGTACCGGCATCGGGTTGCAGCATCGCTCCGTAAATGGGGAAGCGAGCGTTGGCAGAAAAGTCCAGGTAGGGCGCTTCTTTCATCACGTCTTCACGCGTCAAAATCTCTGCGCGAATTCCGTTCAGACGCATGATGTTGGCGCGGCGAATTTGTGCGTCCAGCGCGTTCGGAGACATTACCACGTACAAATAGCCCCGTGGTGAAAACATCACGTTGTAGTTCAAGTCGGCCGACAAGTCGCGCCACAAGGACATGGAGTGCTCGTAGAACGGGGTGTTCTCTTGCATCATGTAATTGGAGCGCACGATGGTGGTGTTGCGCCCCGCGTTACCCGAACCGATATAGCCTTTTTCAAGCACGGCAATATTCTTAATGCCGTGGTTTTTGGCAAGGTAATACGCCGTTGCGAGCCCATGTCCTCCGCCCCCGACAATGATCACGTCATAGGTTTTTTTCGGTTGCGGGTCTCGCCAAGCCCGCTCCCAATGCTTATGTCCGGTGAGCGCATTGCGCAACAAAGACCATGCAGAGTAATGAGACATCAGGATAACTCCTACATGCGCATGCGCAAAGCCTTGGGATCAAACGGGGGATCCATTTGCAATGTGGCTGATCGTCGATCTCCCAAAATTTCAATTTGGAAACTCAAATCTGGGCCACTCAATAATTCGGTCGGCACATATCCTTGCGCCAATGACTGATTGACGTGGTGCCCAAAGCCGCCCGAAGTGACCCAGCCCACCACTTTGTCTTGGTGCCAGATCGGCTCATCGCCCATAACGTCAGCAGTAGTGGCATCAACGACCATGAAAACACGAGTGAGTTTAGGACCGTCTTCTTTTTCTTTCAAAGCAGCGGCTCGACCAATAAAGTCGCCCTTGTCAAATTTCACAAAGCGCTCAAGACCCGCTTCAAACGCACCGTAAATGGGGCGGAACTCGCGGTACCAGGTACCAAAGTTTTTCTCTAAGCGCAAGCACAGCAAGGCACGCATTCCAAAATTACGCAGTCCGAGGTCTTTTCCAGCTTCCATCAAAGCATCGTACAAGCAAAGCTCGTATTCAGGAGAGACCCAAATCTCGTAGCCCAAGTCACCCGTGTAGGTAATTCGGTTGGTCATGGTGGGAACATTGGCAATCACCATTTCGCGGTAATCCATGAACTTGAATGCTTCGTTAGAAACATCTTCATCACACACCCGAGCCAACAAGTCACGTGCTTTGGGGCCAGCGATAGATAGGCCAACGAGCTTCATGCCATAAGGTTTGATAACAACGGAGCCATCTTTAGGCAGCGTCTGTTCAAACCAACGCATGTGGTAAACCTGCGCTTGGCTAGAACCCCACATCAGGTAGCGGTTATCAGCGGCTTTAGCGACCGTAAAGTCACCGATCAATTTGCCGTTCTGGTTCAACATGGGGGTCAAAACCAAGCGGCCTGTCTTTGGCATGGTGTTGGTCATGACCTTGAGGAGCCAAGCCTCAGCGCCTGGTCCTGTGATCTCGTACTTTGCAAAGTTGGCAATCTCGGTAATGCCAACGGCTTCGCGAACAGCCTTGCATTCGGCTTTGATGTGTTCGAAATCATTAGAACGGTGGAAAGACACAATGTCTTCGGCCTTGCTACCTTTGGGGGCAAACCAGAGTGGTGTTTCCATCGCCCAGCTGTCGCCCATGACCGCGCCTTGAGACAACATGCGATCGTACAAAGGGGTGGTTTGTAAAGGACGCGCTGCTGGCAATTCTTCGTTCGGGAAACGAATACGAAAGCGACGTGAATAATTTTCGCGTACTTTAGCGTTGGTATAGGTGCGGCTGGCCCAGTCACCATAGCGGCTCACGTCCATGCCCCACACGTCAAACTCAGGGTCGCCGTGCACCATCCAGTTAGCCAATGCCAAGCCGACACCGCCACCTTGGCTAAATCCTGCCATCACACCGCAGGCACACCAGAAGTTAGACAAACCTTGAACCGGGCCCACCAAGGGATTACCGTCGGGTGCGAAGGTAAAGGGTCCGTTGATCACTTGCTTGATGCCGGTATTCTCAAGAATAGGGAAGTGCTTGAAAGCAATTTCTAAGGACGGCAGCAAGCGGTCAATATCGGGCTGCAGCAACTCTTGGCCAAACGACCAAGGCGTATTTTTTGGAGACCAAGGCTTACCAGCGCGCTCATAGGTTCCGAGCAAGACGCCATTGCGCTCTTGGCGCAGGTAGCTCTCGCCGCCAAAGTCAATCACATGGCCTAATTCTTTACCGCTGGATTTATTGAACGCCATGACTTCAGGAATATCTTCCGTGATCATGTACATGTGTTCCATGGCCAATACGGGTAACTCTATGCCCACCATGCGTCCTACTTCACGCGCCCAAAGGCCGCCAGCGTTGACCACATGTTCAGCCACGATAGTGCCTTTGTTGGTGATCACATTCCAACCGCCGTCGGCACGGGGCTCTAACTTTTCCACCATTGTCTGCAACTCAATGGTTGCGCCGCCCAAACGTGCCGCTTTGGCATAGGCGTGGGTGGTTCCCGATGGGTCTAAGTGGCCTTCGTTGGGGTCGTAAAGCGCACCCAAGAAGTGTTTTTCATCGAGCAAAGGGAAATGCTTTTTGGCTTCGGCCATCGAGATAATTTCCGTCTCCATGCCTAGGTAGCGACCTTTGGCTTGGGTGTGCTTTAAAAACTCCATGCGCTCGGGGGTGTCGGCCAGCATCAAACCAGCGGACAAATGCAAGCCGCACGATTGTCCAGAGACCTCTTCGAGTTCTTTGTACAAATTCACGGTGTAGGTTTGCAGCTTGGCCACATTGGGGTCGCCGTTGAGCGTATGAAATCCACCGGCTGCGTGCCAGGTTGAGCCCGACGTCAGTTGGTCGCGCTCGAGCAAAACCACGTCCTTCATGCCGAGTTTGGTAAGGTGGTAAAGCACGGAGCATCCCACGACTCCGCCACCGATAACTACCACTTGTGCTGTTGTTTTCACGTCCGGCATCCTTTAATCAAAAAAAAGAAAAATGTTTTTAATAAGTTAGAAGTCAGTGGGCACGCCGCCCTCAGACTTGCGTTTTGCCACAAAGGCGTCTAGTTCTTCTTCAATGGCTTTGTCCATGTGCGGGCGCTCGTAAGCGGCCAGTTCCTTTTGCCAAACCGAATTTGCTTTGTCGTAAGCGGTTGGTTTACCGGCTTCTTCCCATGTCTCAAAATTGCGCCAGTCCGAGATGATGGGGGAGTAAAACGCGGTTTCAAAGCGCTCAAGGGTATGGGCGGTGCCAAAGTAATGTCCACCGGGTCCGACTTCGCGCACGGCATCAAGCCCTAGGCCAGCAGGGCTGACGTCCAGCGGCGTTAAAAACTCAGCCACCATTTGCAATAAATCGCAGTCGAGAATAAATTTCTCAAAAGAGGCGGTAAGCCCGCCTTCCATCCAACCGGCGGAATGCATGATGAAGTTGCCACCCGCCTGGGTCAAGGCCCACAGCGAAAACACCGACTCATAAGCCGCTTGGGCGTCCACGGTGTTAGCCGCGTTGACATTGGAGGTGCGGTACGGCACGCCGTATTTGCGGCACAGCTGCCCGCCGACCAAAACCGCTTTCATGTACTCCGGGGTTCCAAACGCGGGCGCACCCGTTTTCATGTCCACGTTGGAGGTAAATCCACCGTAAACCACTGGGGCTCCGGGGCGAATCAGCTGGGTAAACGCAATGCCGGCCAAAGCTTCGGCGTTCTGTTGCGCCAAAGCGCCCGCAATCGTCACCGGTGCCATGGCGCCTGCCAAGGTAAAAGGCGTCAGGATAATGATTTGGTTGCGCGAGGACATTTCCATGATGCCTTGCAGCATCGGAGTATCCAAACGCAAAGGCGACGAGCTGTTAATGATCGAAAACAAAGAAGGTTCCCGGTCCATTTGCTCTTTGCTAATGCCCCGGGCAATACGCGCAATCTCTAAGCCGTCTTCATTGCGCTCTTTGCCCAAGGAGTAAGCGTGAAAAGGCTTGTCGGTGAGCTTGGCAATATCCGACAAACAATCCAAATGCCGAATCGAGGCATGCAAATCGACCGGCTCTACGGGGTAACCGCCAGAGCAATGGATCACGTCATAGCGTTGGGCCAGCTTGACCAAGTTGCGGAAATCGCGCTGGTTACCAGCGCGGCGCCCGCCTTGCATATCGGAAGCGTTGGGGGGGCTTGCCACTTGGGCAAATGCCAGGCTTTTTCCGCCAATGTGGACATTGCGCTCGGGGTTGCGCGCATGGAGCGTGAACTCGGAGGGGCACGTTTTAATTGCTTCGAGAATCATATTGCGGTCAAATCGCACGCGCTCGGAACCCACACGCACATCGGCTCCGGCTTTCTTCAATATTTCACGCGCACCTTCGTGCATGAAATCCATACCCATTTCTTCCAAAATGGTCAGCGAGGCGTTATGGATGGACTCCAATTCATCCTCAGAGACCATCGGAGTGGGTGTAAACCGGTGCTTGAGATTTCGGTATTTGGTGGTGGAGGGCGCGACACGAACCGTGCCGCTTCCGCGGCCTGTGCGCCTTCTTGAGGAGCCGCTGGGCGTTGTTGCTTCGTCTGACATTTTGGAAGTCTCCACGTTTTACCGTTCAAAGGGGGATGCATCAAACTGGCCCCGCACATGAATAAAATCTGCGGGCTGCCAGCCACTGCGTTGAATTTTATGCAGTAAGCCCCAGTAAATGACTGTCAAAAGCCCAAGAAGCAATTTATAAAATTGCATAAAACAGCCATGAAAAAAGTCGCAAGAGGCCTCATTCATTTGGCTTTTTGGGTGTCACCGGTGTTCCGACCCACATTTTGTCTTGAAATCTTGAAGCATGACATTTCGAGGTTTTTGTTTGTTACGCTTTCGAGCCGTAATCTGCTCAGGAAAATGGAGTTAAGGTATTTCAGCGGGCAGGCGGTCGAGAAATTATTTATAAAATGCCACTTTTAAATAGTACGCTGTCACATCCTTAATAATGAGGATAGGTAAAACCCTATAGGATCCGCTGGTCATTCGGGATTTAATACTTCCGTGTTAACCACTCCCATTCCCCATTCAAGCCGAGGCTTCCTATGCATCTGACAGGCAAGCAAATGGGCCTGATGTCAAAAATCATGCTGGCGTTTGCTGAATCGCACCACGAAGGTCAGATTCGCGAGATCGTGGGCGACTTGGTTATGCAGCTCTTGCAAGCGCAGTATTACGCCAGCTTTGTGTGGCATGACGAAAGTGCGTCGTTTGGTGAAGCCATCCAAATCAACATGGACCCGGCCAACATCAGCCAGTACGAGACCTACTACCAGTTCAATGATCCCATTACCCCGCTCATGAAGCGGTATGAAGTTGCGGTCAGGTCCACCGATGTGCTCAAGCAAGAAGAGCTGGTCAAGACCGAGTTCTATCACGACTTTCTTAAAAAAGATGGCCTCTGCTGGGGCGTCAACCTGTACGCCTGGCAGGAGGGGAACAACCTGGGTGATATGCGCATTTGGCGCGATAGTCGAAGAAACAACTTCTCTGAAGATGACTTACGCATGCTCGACATGATCCAGCCCGCCTTCACCAGCGCACTGTCAAGAGCCCGTGTAAGTTTAGCCCCCCGCCCCGCCAATGCGGCATGCATCATCCGGCTCAGCCCACGCGAGCAAGAAACAGCCCATTTGGTTGCCCAAGGCTTGTCTGACAAAGAGATCGCCCGCCGCCTCAACATCGCCACCACCACGGTGCGGACGCATTTAGAGAGCGCCTTCAGGAAAACTGGGGCTAGCAACCGGGCTGGGCTGGCACACAAACTCTTGAATTAAGGACCTCTTTGTATCCTCGCTTTGAGGGATACCGCCGAATGACTTGATTTCCTACGATGAGTCCACGCACAAAACCTTGTGTGTGAATTCAAAAAATTATGGAGAAAAGTCATGAAGCATTCACCCTCACGTCGGCATTTTTTCAAGAACACGGGTGCCGTTTCTGCGGCAGCAGTCCTTGGCAGCACCGCAAGCTTGAGCGCTTGGGGCGCTAGCAGCAACGCAGCCCTCCTCAGTAGCGCGAAACAAGTCAACCTCACTGCCACACAAGCACTTGCCGCAATGAAAGCTGGCACCCTGACTGCTACAGCCTATGTCACCACATTGATCGCCCGCGCCAAGAGCGTGTCGGACCTCAATGGGATGATTTTCATCAATGAGACGGGTGCACTGGCTGCAGCCAAAGAAGTGGACGCCGACCGAGCTGCAGGTAAAAAACTGGGCGCATTGGCTGGCTTGCCATTTGTGATCAAAGATAACATCAACACCAATGGCATGAAGACCACGGGCGGCACCTCTTCGCTGCGCGACTTCCAGCCCACAAAAAATGCTCCTTCGGTGCAAAAGCTGCTCGATGCAGGCGCCATCATTTTGGGCAAATCTAACCTGCACGAGTGGGCTTTTGGTATCACCTCGACTAACTTCACGCTGGGCATTGACCCCATCTCCAAAGCAGCCAACCGTGCCGGCAAAAACCCCTATGACACCAGCCGTATTCCTGGCGGTTCCTCTGGCGGTACAGCCATAGCAGTTGCTACACGCTTTGCGCCAGTAGGGCTGGGCACCGACACCGGTGGCTCGACACGCGTACCCGCTTCGTTCTGCGGAATTGCAGGCTTTCGCCCCTCAGTGGGCGATGGCGCTGGCAAAGGTCGCCGTTACGCCGACGGCGTCAATGACGCGCTGCCGATCAGCACCACGCGCGACACCGTGGGTCCCATGGGCCGCACTGTTGCCGACATTGCCTTGCTAGATGCGGTCATCACTGGCGGAGCAGTGCCCACTGCCAAATCCCTTAAAGGTCTGAGGATCGGTATTCCTGCTGCTTTCTGGTCGGGGCTTGATGACAGTGTGAAGCCTGTAGCCGAAGCAGCCAAGAAAAAGCTGGCAGATGCGGGTGTAGTTTTTGTGAATGGCGACTTAACGGGCATCATGGAACTCAACGGCTCAATGTCTTTCCCGATTGCATTGCACGAACCCGTTGCAGCAATTCCTGCCTACTTGAGCGCCAACAATGCACCAGTCAAAACTGTTGCAGCAGTCATTGCCGGTTTGGCCAGCCCAGACGTGCAAGGTGCTTTTGGTGCGATTGCGGGTGATGTATTTGGCCCCGCACCCGGAGGTAATGGCGCATATGCGGCTGCCATGGTGCCTGTTACAGGTGGGCGCGCGATGCTTCAAAAACTCTACAAAGACTATTTTGCTGCGCAAGGCGTGGAGTGCGTGTTGTTCCCAACGACTCTTTTGGCAGCGCCAAAGATCGATACGGCCAAAGGTTCCGACAAACTCAGCTACACCGTCGGTGGTGTTGAGCAAAAGGACAAAGACACCTTTGGAACTTGTATCCGTAACACTGACCCCTGCACCAACGCCGGCATTCCGAGCCTGTCGATCCCTGCGGGATTAACAGCCGGTGGCTTGCCCGTAGGCATGGAGATTGACGGCCCATTGGGCTCAGACAACAATCTGCTGGCCATCGGCATGGGCATTGAAGCGGTGTGGGGCGCATTGGCTGCACCCAAAGTTTGAGTTAAACCGGCCTTGTGCCGGTGTTGTGTCAGATGTGAAAGCCAAGAGGTGTATCAAACTCTCTTGGCTTTTGTCTTTTTTGTCCATCCATCACTTCGTACTTTTCTCGTTGATTTCTTTTAGATCGCAATCCATGCGCAATGGCGACTAAACTTCGCTTATGGTGAAAAATTCTGCCTCAAAAGCGATTGAAGTACGGCTGGAGCGATTTCGGCAAAAGAGCCGTCTCCAAGCAGGCTCATTGATTACAACCGTCTTTGGTGATTCGATCCTGCCCCGAGGAGGGCGAGTCTCGTTGGGCAGCATGATCAAGTTATTGCAGCCTCTTGGCGTTAATGAGCGTCTAGTGCGAACAGCGGTTTATCGTTTGGTCAAGGAGGAATGGCTTCAGTCTGAGGCATTTGGCCGCAAGACGGATTACATGCTGACTTCTTCAGGGCGCAGCCGGTTTGAGGAGGCCTCCAAGCAAATTTATGCAGCCGACATTCCTGGTTGGGACCGGCGATGGAGATTAATCCTGATTGTGGCTGAACTAGATATCCGAGTGAGAGAACAGTTGCGAAGGGCTCTCTTTTGGCACGGTTTTGGCGAAACTACAACTGGCGGCTTTGTGCACCCTACCGCCGATCTTGAAAAAGTTATGGAAAACCTCGGGTCTGAGGGGCTTCAAGCAGTGCTTGCAAATTTAATGCCGATGGTTGCAGTTAACTCTCGTGCCGCGGACTGTGCATCCGATGTTGACATGGTGCAAAAAGCCTGGAATCTGGAAGAACTGGCATCTTCCTACGAGAGTTTTTTGCAGAAGTACCAAGCCATCCGAGATGCGCTGGATGTTTGCGGTTCGGTGGGTATGTCGGAAGAAAGTGCCTTTCTTATTCGCACGCTGCTGATCCATGATGTTCGCAGGCTATTGCTGCGCGACCCGCTGCTGCCAGAAAGTTTGTTACCGGATAACTGGCCCGGCATACGTGCGCGCCCGCTGTATCGCGATTTGTACCGCAAGCTGCTGCCACTTTCGGAGCTGCACCTCGATGCCAATGTTCGACTATCCAGTGGTTTCCAGCCAATGGGGTCACAGGTAGTGGTCAGCCGCTTTAAATACGGAATGGATTTGGATGTCGGAGCCCTGAGCGCCGCTTGATTGGGGCAATATGAAGGACGAACTTAAGAGCAGCCACGGTGTTCAATCCCTAGAGATTGGGGTGGAGGTCTTGAAAGTTCTGTTGGAATCAGGCACTGCCTTGATGCTCAAGGAAATTGCTGCAGCTGCAAATATGCCTGCCTCCAAGGCCCACCGCTATTTAGTGAGCTTGGTGCGATCGGGCCTTGTGCAACAAGACAATGCAAACTCGAAATATGATCTTGGACCTTTGGCCATTCCCTTGGGTCTTGCTGCGGTCGATCGATTAGATCGCGTGAAGCTCGGACTCAGTAGTATTTCCGGTCTTCGAGACCTGACTAATGAAACCACGGCCTTGTCCGTTTGGGGCGAATTTGGTCCAGTGATTGTGCGATGGGAAAGGCCGCATCGTCCCATTACTGTGAATGTCGTTACCGGCAATACGGTCAGCCTTTTGGCCACATCCACCGGTCGTTTGTTTGCTGCCTGGATGCCTGCCGACACTATTCGTCCGCTTTTGGAGCGCGAGTTGAGGATGGGCCGATCTACTGAATTTAAGACGCTTGAGCAGGTGGAGTCCGTTTTGCAGGATGTACGTTCCAAAGGGTATTCCTTTGTTCGAGACAGCGACTATTCCAGTCGAGTGCTTGGCCTTGCCGCTCCCGTGTTCAACTTTAAGAACAACATCACCATGGCTGTTTCAATTGTTGGTGTGGAGGGCATATCCGACTTGGGGCCAGATAGCTTGGCCTTGGCCGAACTCAAACGCATATCCATCGCCTTGTCTAAGCGGCTGGGATCCACGCGGTAAGTGATTCAAAAAAATTGCTTATTGCAATAAATGTGTGTCTTTTAAGAGCTTGCGTAATCGCATTTGCTTTTATTCGATCGTTTGCCATCCTTTCCCTTTGTAATTAAATAACAAAAGCATCTGGCAAGTTGTTCCATCAATACAAAAAACATATTTTGAACTAAGTGTAAACCCTAACACGATACAAAAATATAAAGAAATAAATGATTTTTGTATCTTTTTAGTTTGAAGTAATCGATTCTGAATGGTAGAATTTTTCTCTAGTTAATGACACACAACCTAGGCGTAAAGCATTAAAGGTGTAACAAGAGGAGGCTTCTGTGAAGCATGGCCAAAAGACAATTGAAAAGTGCATGGCGCACCAAGTGGGAGCTTGATGTTGGCTGAGTTTCTGCAATTTTTGTTCTCGGGAATCACTGTTGGCTCCATCTATGCCATGGCTGCCCTGGGCTTCACGCTCATCTACAACTCCAGCCATGTGATCAACTTTGCGCAGGGCGAATTCATCATGCTGGGAGGCATGCTCGCGGTCTATTTCACTCATTCAGGCGTGCCCTTACCCATATCGCTAATCTTGGCTATTGCTCTGCCAGCAATCGTTGGACTGGTGATGGAAAAAGTGGCTATCGAACCCGTCAAGGGTGCTGAACCGGTCACGCTGATCATCATCACCATAGGCGCTTCCTTGGTGTTGCGGGGCCTGATGCAAATCTGGTTAGGTAAGGGGACCTTCAGTCTGCCGGCTTTTTCTGGTGAGCAACCTATCAATATTTTGGGTGCCACCCTGATGCCGCAAAGCTTATGGGTGCTTGGGGTAACTGCCTTGGTGGTTTGTTGTTTGTGGTATTTCTTTACCCGAACGCTGCATGGCAAAGCCATGTTGGCGACTTCATACAACCGGGTGGCTGCTGAGCTTGTGGGCATCAACACCGATGGCGTGCTGCTTTTGAGCTTTGCCATGTCGGCGGCGTTGGGTGCTTTAGGCGGCATTTTGGTCGCGCCCATTACGCTCACATCCTACGACGTTGGAATTTTGCTGGGTCTCAAGGGTTTTGTGGGTGCGGTACTTGGCGGCTTAGGTAATGGTCTTGGAGCGGTGGTTGGTGGCCTGTTGGTGGGGGTGCTTGAGGCCATGGGCGCTGGCTACATCTCTTCGTCTTACAAGGATGCCATGCCCTTTGTTTTGATCCTCTTGATTTTATTCTTCCGCCCTAGCGGCCTCTTTGGTGGCAAAGCCACAGACCGAGTCTAGCGATGAACAAAAATCAATACTATGGTTTGTACCTTATCGGTGCTGTACTGCTGGTCCTACCGTTGTTACTACCAAATAGTTTTTATTTGGATTTGGCAATTCGCATGGCCATCAACGCTGTCATTGTTCTGGGATTGAATCTACTGATCGGCTTTGCTGGGCAGATTAGTTTGGGCCACGCCGGCTTCATTGGTATAGGTGCCTACGCATCTGCGGCGCTGCCCGCGCAGCTTGGCTTGCATCCGATGCTGGCGCTGATAACCGGGGCCGTTGCAGCCGGCGCACTGGCTGCTGTTCTTGCTCGCCCCATTTTCCGCCTCAAAGGCCAATACTTGGCTATGGCTACTTTGGGCCTAGGCATCATCATCAACGTCGTGGTCCGCAACGAAGCCGCCTGGACCGGTGGGCCTGATGGTATGCCCGTGCCTCCCATTTCTTTTGGCGGCTTTGAAATTTCAGGCGACAAGCACTGGTACGCCATTGTGGCCAGCCTGCTGTGTGTCAGTATCTGGGCCTCTATCAATTTAATTGATTCGCCGTTTGGTCGGGCTCTGCGTGCGCTTCACGGCTCCGAAGTGGCGTCCAAAGTGGTGGGTGTGAATGTGGAGCGCTACAAAATTACGGTCTTTGTCATGTCGGCGATGTTTGCCAGCATTATGGGAAGCATCACCGCTTTGTACATTGGCTTTGTTACGCCCAACATAGCCGACTTTTTCCATTCAATCGAGTTGGTCACAATGGTGGTGATCGGAGGGATGGGCTCTATCTATGGTTCCGTGATTGGTGCCGTTTTACTCACCGCTCTTCCGCAGGCATTGGCAACTTTCGAAGGCTGGGAAACGGTAGTCTTTGGCGGTATTTTGATGCTCTCCATGATCTTCATGCCCAAGGGTCTGGTTCCCACACTTGCCGCGCGTTTTGGCAAGAGAGACTGACTATGGCATTGCTTGAAGTTCTAGACCTTTCTATTCACTTTGGCGGCGTCAAGGCCGTTCAGAACGTATCTTTTAGTATCGATGCGGGCATTGTTTATGCAGTGATTGGCCCCAACGGCGCTGGTAAAACCACACTCTTTAACCTCATAACCGGCATCTACACGCCAACCTCCGGCAGCATCAATCTGGATGGCCAGTCGATTGCTGGTAAGTCGCCTGATGGTTTGGCGCAACTTGGTTTGGCTCGCACGTTTCAAAATCTGCAAATCTGCATGAATATGAGCGCGATTGAGAACGTGATGGTTGGAGCCCATTTGCGGTTGGATCGCAACTTGTTCAAAGCGGCCCTACGCTGGCCCTCCATCAAAACGCGCGACCGTGATCTCCTTGCAGAATCTGCAGAATTGATGCGGTTTGTTGGACTTGATGCCTACGTTAATTCTCGTGCAGACGCCATGTCGTACGGCGCTTTAAAGCGGCTAGAAATTGCTCGGGCACTCGCCATGAAACCGCGTCTCTTATTTCTTGACGAACCCGCTGCCGGTCTGAACTCCAAAGAAACCATCGAGGTCGATGCCCTCATCCGAAAAGTAGCCGACACCGGTGTAACCGTCGTACTTGTTGAGCACGATATGAAGATGGTGATGAACCTGTCAGACCGAATTCTGGTGCTTGACTATGGAAAAAAAATCGCCGAAGGAACGGGGCCAGAAGTGCGCCGCAACCCCGATGTGATCGCCGCCTATCTGGGCGCTCACGTCTAAACACAGTCGCAGCATGGACGCACTCACGATCATCAGCCAAGAGCACAGCAATATGTGGCGTCTGGCAGCTAGCTTAGACCATGTGGCCTCTGACGTTCAGGACGGAGCGCCATTCGAGGCTCCCTTTTTCGAAGCCGCGCTAGATTACATCTCCCTCTTTGTAGACCGTATGCACCACCCCAAAGAGGACGATTTTTTATTTCGCCTGCTGCGCTTGCGCAGTGCAGAAGCTTCCGAAGTGCTGGATACCCTCGAAGCAGACCATCGTCAAGGGCCAGATAATTTAGCCCAGCTACGCGCCAAGCTGACCGCGGTGTCACAGGGGCAATTGCCAAAAGAGGAATTTTCCAAAGCTGTGAAGCTTTATACCGATAGCCTTAGAGGTCACATCAAGACCGAAGAAAAAAACGTGCTGCCGCTAGCGCGCAAGTTGCTTACGACTCAAGACTGGGCCGAGATTGATCAGGCCTTTAGCAACCACAGCGACCCAGTATTTAGCGACCAATCCAAGGCTGAGTTCCGAGAATTGTTTCGCCGTATTGTGAGTTTGGCACCGGACCCCGTTGGATTGGGCGTCAGCAGCTTGTTAAGCACTCAGGCTGGGGCTTCTACCTCGCAACAACCTTTGCTTCTGAAGGTGCAGGGGCTAGAAAGTTGTTACGGTCGCATAAAGGCCCTGAAGGGCATTGACCTAGAGGTTCGAAGAGGTGAGACGGTTGCCTTGGTTGGTGCCAACGGAGCTGGCAAGACCACCTTTTTGCGGGCGATTTCCGGTGTGCAGCCCATCAGCGCAGGCAGCATTCATTTTGATGAAGAAGACATTAGCAAGCTGCGCTCCGACAAGCGCATGCGCAGAGGTATTTGCCAAAGTCCCGAAGGACGTCAGGTTTTCGGCCCACTGTCCATTGAAGACAACCTGCGCTTGGGTGCCTACACCCAACCCAGGCACCAGGTGGCTGGTGACTTGGAAAAGATTTTTGCAATGTTCCCCATCTTGAAAGAAAAGCGATCCCTTCCTGCGGGCACCTTGTCGGGTGGACAACAACAGATGTTGGCCATTGGCCGCGCCCTCATGGGGCGGCCCCGGATGTTGTTGTTGGACGAGCCTTCGATGGGCCTGGCACCACTCTTGGTGGAAGAAGTTTTCAACGTCATCAAGACACTTAAATCACAAGGCATGACCATTTTGCTGGTGGAACAAAACGCCTTTGCCGCTTTGGCCATTGCAGACCGCGGCTATGTATTAGAAACCGGCTCTGTGACTCTTTCAGGTACGGGCGAAGACCTCATTCACAACGAGCAAGTACGTTCGGCTTACTTGGGCATGTAGTCCTTTGAGCAGCTTACCGATCTCAAAATAATTTACTTTGGTCAATTGCATGCCTCAACCTTCTAATGATAAAAACCAAGTGAAGAACTACCAGAACATCCTTTTTGAAGTTGCAGATGGCGTGGCCCGCTTGACGCTCAATCGCCCAGACAAGCTCAATAGCTTTACTGGCACGATGCACTTTGAACTGCGCGACGCACTCGATAGCATCCAATCCGATAAGAGCATTCGCGTGCTTGTCATTACTGGCGCGGGCCGCGCCTTTTGTGCCGGCCAAGACCTGGCTGATCCTGATATGGCGATGGGTGCCACAGCGCCGGATATAGGCAACGTCGTTGAGCAAAACTACAAACCGCTGATCTTGCGTTTGCAAAATCTGCGCGTGCCTACCGTAGCCATGGTTCATGGCGTAGCGGCCGGTGCTGGTGCTAGCTTGGCGCTAGCATGCGATTTGGTGATTGCGGGAAAGTCCGCTTTCTTTTTACAGGCCTTTAGCAAAATCGGCTTGATTCCCGATACAGGTGGTACGTGGTTTCTTCCACAACGCGTGGGTATGGCGCGTGCCATGGGGTTAGCACTTCTTGCAGACAAACTGCCTGCGGAGAAGGCCTTCGATTGGGGACTGATCTGGCAAGTGACAGAAGATGCCGAGCTCGTTACCACCGTGAACAAGCTTGCCGCACAACTTGCCGGCATGCCCACCAAGGCCCTGGTGCGCACACGCGCTGCCATGCACGCTGCACCTAACCACACACTGGAGCAGCAGCTCACCATGGAAGGTGGTTTTATGCGCGAGCTTGGCTGGAGTCCCGACTTTGCAGAAGGCGTTGCTGCTTTTATGGAAAAACGCGCACCGCGTTTTACCGGGGAATAAAGCGATGTCCCAACCCTTGTCCAAAGATGCCCTTGTAGCAGTGGTCGGTGCAGGTGCTATGGGTGCAGGCATTGCGCAGGTTGCCGCCGTAGCAGGTCACCCAGTGATGCTCTTTGACACCCGTGCACAAGCCGCACAGAGCGCCATTGATGGCATCCGATCCCAATTCGAAAAAATGGTGATCAAAGGCAAGATGGACAGCGCATCCGCTCAAGCTGCAGGCCTACGCCTGCAGTCCGCCTCCAAACTGTCAGATCTTGGATCTGCTGCCTTGGTGGTGGAAGCTGTTGT
Organism: Bordetella parapertussis; assembly: GCA_945888535.1. Lineage (GTDB taxonomy): Bacteria > Pseudomonadota > Gammaproteobacteria > Burkholderiales > Burkholderiaceae_C > Allorhodoferax > Allorhodoferax parapertussis_A. Next base: position 27,898 of record CAMDAN010000004.1, on the reverse strand, counting down.
GGAAAACCTCACAGTCAAACAAACGCTTTTCAAAGATCTTGAAGCCCTGGTGTCTGTGGACTGCATTTTTGGCAGTAACACGTCTAGCATTTCCATTACCGCTATTGCTTCGGTTTTGAAACATCCTGAGCGCTTGGCGGGCTTGCATTTCTTCAACCCAGCACCGCTCATGGCACTGGTGGAGGTTGTCAGCGGTCTGGCCACTTCGGCTGAAGTGGCTCACATACTTTTTGCTACGGCCACCGCATGGGGTAAGACGGCTGTGCACGCCAAGTCCACCCCCGGCTTTATTGTCAACCGCGTAGCCAGACCCTATTACTCTGAGGCGCTGCGTCTACGAACGGAGGGCGCTGCGGATTACGCCACGATTGATGCGGTCATGCGCGAGTCAGGTGGCTTTCGCATGGGGCCGTTTGAGTTAATGGACATGATTGGTTTGGACGTGAACTTTGCTGTGACTCGTTCGGTTTGGAACGCCTATTTCAACGACCCTCGCTATCTGCCTTCGCTGATCCAGCAAGAGCTGGTGGATGCAGGTTTCTTTGGCAAGAAGAGTGGCCGCGGGTTTTTTGACTACCGCGATGGTGCTGAAAAGCCCGAGCCTCAGACTGAGACGTCTCACAAAAGACCATCACGCATAGTTGTTTGTGGCGATGCACCTGCCGCTCTTGCATTGGCCGCTCGCCTGAAAGCAGCTGCCGTAACTTTTGAGCGCGCCACATCCCCCGATGACCGTATTGCTGAAGCCGACGACGCAGTGCTGTACATCACCGATGGTCGCAGCGCCACGCAACGTTCCGCTGATAACGGCTTACGCAACACTGTGTTAATGGACCTGGCGCTGGACTACAACAAAGCCACGCGGACTGCTTCAACAGCTGCAGGTCAATGCAGTGAGAGCGGCTTTGCGGGCGCCTGCGCCTTGTTACAAACCTGCGGCTTTCAAGTCTCGCGTTTAGCCGATATCCCAGGACTTGCCGTTATGCGCACTGTGGCCATGCTAGCCAACGAAGCCGCCGATGCGGTGTACCAAGGTGTGTGCACACCGTCTGCGGCTGATGACGCCATGCGATTGGGTGTGAACTACCCGCTCGGCCCATTGGCGTGGGCCGACCAGATTGGCTTGGTCAGCATTCGCAAAGTACTTGCAAACTTGGGTGCGCTATATGGCGAAGACCGCTACCGCATTTCCCCGCTGATTCAGCAATTGACCTTTCAAGGAAAAAATATTCATGGCTGAACAAACTCCTGCACTGTCTGCTTCAGAAGCACTTCAGTTAGCGCAAGACGCAGCCCAGGCGATGTGGTCTCGCGACCATGTGGCGAAGTCTTTAGGTATGTCCCTAGAAGAAGTCAAGCCAGGCTATGCGCGCCTTTCTATGGTGATTCGTCAGGACATGGTTAACGGCCATGCCATCTGCCATGGCGGGATGCTGTTCACCTTGGCTGATACGGCCTTTGCTTATTCTTGTAATAGCTACAACCAGAACACAGTGGCTTCCTCTGCGCACATTGATTTTCTCGCCCCTTCACATATTTTCGACATGTTGGTGGCCGAGGCAACTGAGCGCTCACTAGGCGGACGGACTGGCGTCTATGACGTCACCATTAGCACGCGTACCGACACTGGCGAAATGAAAACTGTTGCTTTGTTTCGTGGCAAGTCAGCACGCATCAAGGGTGAAGTCACTGCCAGCCTCTCACAGGCCTAAAGCACTTACGAACTTTCGAAAAATACGACCATGAGGAGACACCGATGACCGTCAAAAAGCCAATCTTCGGCGAGCTTGAAGCAATTGAAACTGCTAGCCGCGACGAGATTTCTGCACTGCAACTCGAGCGCCTTAAATGGTCGCTACGCCATGCCTATGACAACGTGCCTTTTCACAAAAAAGCCTTTGATGAAACGGGTGTGCACCCCGATGACCTGAAGTCGCTTTCTGACCTGGCCAAGTTCCCTTTTATGACCAAGACTGCGCTGCGCGACAACTACCCCTTCGGTTTGTTTGCGGTGCCGCGCGATCAAGTCGTGCGCCTCCATGCGTCGAGCGGCACGACTGGAAAATCTATTGTGGTCGGCTATACCGCGCAAGACATTGAAAACTGGGCCCATCTGATGGCGCGTTCCATTCGTGCTGCGGGTGGGCGCAAAGGCGACATGGTTCACAACGCCTATGGCTACGGCATGTTCACCGGCGGTCTGGGTGCGCACTATGGTGCAGAACGCTTGGGCTGCACTGTCGTGCCCATGTCTGGTGGCCAGACCGAAAAGCAAGTGGCACAGATTCTCGATTTCCAACCGCAGATCATCATGGTCACGCCATCTTACTCACTGGTGATTGCCGAAGAGTTCCAGCGACTGGGTATCAAGCCTGAGGATATTTCGCTCAAGGTCGGCATCTTTGGAGCAGAACCTTGGGGCGAGGGCATGCGCGCCGAAATTGAACGCAAACTGGGCATTGACGCTATTGACATCTATGGTCTGACAGAAGTAATGGGGCCCGGAGTGGCTTGTGAATGTATCGAGTCCAAAGATGGCCCTGTGGTGTGGGAAGATCATTTTTACCCCGAGATCATCAACCCCGATACAGGGGAAGTGGTGCCTGATGGTGAAGACGGCGAGTTGGTTTTTACGTCGCTCACCAAGCAGGCCTTCCCGGTAATCCGCTACCGAACCCGCGACCTTACTCGCTTGCTACCACCGTCCTCGCGCGCCTTTCGCCGTATGGGCAAGATCACAGGCCGCTCAGATGACATGCTCATCGTGCGCGGAGTGAATGTGTTCCCAACGCAAATTGAAGAGCAAATCTTGCGCGACACGCGACTCTCTGGCAACTACCAATTGGTGTTGACTCGCGATGGGCATCTTGACAACCTTGAAGTTCGATGCGAAGTACAGCGCGAGTTGTCCGATGCAATGAGTGATGGCTTGCGCAATGAGATTTCCAAGGACCTACAACACCACATCAAGACCAATGTGGGTGTGTCAACCCGCGTCACGGTCATGCACTTTGAAGCTATCCCCCGCACGCTTACCGGCAAGGCCAAGCGCGTAATCGACGAACGTCCTCAACTAGTCTGAAAGCTACTTTCTGTGAATTTTGCTTACATCTGCGACGCCGTTCGCACTCCCATTGGCCGCTATGGTGGTTCTCTATCCGCCATGCGTCCTGACGATTTAGGCGCCGTGCCCCTCAAAGCCCTGATGGAACGCAACGCCGACGTCAACTGGTCGGCGGTGGACGATGTTTTGTACGGCTGTGCTAATCAGGCCGGAGAAGATAACCGCAATGTGGCCCGCATGTCGTCCCTGTTAGCAGGGCTACCAGTGGAAGTTCCAGGCACAACTCTGAATCGCCTGTGTGGGTCTGGCATGGACGCCATCGGCTTAGCTGCGCGTTCCATCAAATCTGGCGAAACGCAACTGATGATTGCGGGTGGCGTTGAGAGTATGTCGCGTGCACCTTTTGTGATGGGAAAGGCCGAAACCGCCTACGCGCGTAACGCTGCTATTTTTGACACAACGATTGGCTGGCGTTTTGTCAACCCACTGATGCAAGCCCAGTACGGCATCGACTCCATGCCGCAAACCGCAGACAACGTAGCCGCTGAATTCCATGTGTCGCGGGCTGACCAAGATGCTTTTGCACTGCGATCGCAGCAGCGATGGGCCGTAGCGCACGCAGCAGGCTATTTCAAAGATGAACTGGTGCCCGTGGTGATGCCACGCAAAAAGGGTGACCCCTTGGTCTTTGATACGGATGAGCATCCCCGCCCAGAAACCACCCTGGACATGCTAGCCAAACTCAAGGGCATAAACGGCCCTGACCAGTCCGTCACAGCGGGTAACGCTTCGGGCGTGAACGATGGAGCCTGCGCTTTGCTACTGGCATCCAAAGAGTCTGCAGAGCGTTATGGCCTCACGCTAAAAGCGCGTGTTATCGGCATGGCTACCTCCGGTGTGGCGCCTCGCATCATGGGATTTGGGCCAGCACCTGCCGTTCGTAAGGTGCTGCAACAAACAGGATTGACATTGGCCGATATGGATGTGATCGAGATCAATGAAGCCTTTGCCGCTCAAGGACTAGCAGTCTTGCGCGATCTGGATCTTGCTGATGATGATGTTCGGGTGAACCCCAACGGCGGTGCTATTGCAATGGGCCACCCCTTAGGCATGAGTGGCGCACGGCTTGTCACCACCGCCATGTACGAGCTGATCCGTCGCAAGGGACGCTTCGCGCTGAGCACTATGTGCATCGGTGTGGGGCAGGGTATAGCGATAGTCATTGAACGCACTTAATTTTTTCAACCACCAAAAGGAGACTTCTATGAAATTACGTTTTAAAAAACTTGCAACTGCTAGTGCCTTGGTACTAACGGCGTGTACGGTATTTGCCGCAGACCCGATAAAAATCGGCTCGGTGTTGTCCATCACCGGCCCAGCCGGTTATTTGGGTGACCCTGAGCTAAAGACCCTTCAAATGATGGTGGAAGACATCAACAAAAAAGGCGGTGTATTGGGCCGTCAGTTGGAGTTAGTTCACTACGATGATGGCAGCGATGCCAGCAAGGCGAATGGGTTCGGTAAGCGCCTGATTGAAGATGATAAGGTGGACATTCTTGTTGGTGGAACGACCACCGGTGCCACCATGTCGATGGTGCCACTGGTTGAAAAAGCCGGTATTCCTTTCATCTCACTGGCTGGTGCAGTTGTCGTCATTGAGCCGGTCAAGAAGTTTGTATTCAAAACGCCTCACACCGACCGCATGGCTGCGGAAAAAGTGTTTGAGGACATGAAGAAACGTGGTTTCAGCAAGGTGGCTCTCTTATCCGAAACCAGTGGCTTTGGCCAGTCCGGTCGCAAGGAAACCGAAGCGGTAGCCGGAAAGTACGGTGTCACCTTGGTAGCTAATGAAACCTATGGCCCCAAAGACACCGACATGGGTCCTCAGCTTACCAAGATTCGCAATACTCCTGGAGTTGAAGCGGTGTTCATTTTTGGCTTGGGCCAGGGCCCTGCATTGGCTACGAAGGGCTATAAGCAGTTGGGCATCACCTTGCCGCTTTACCATGCCCATGGCGTAGCGTCTGACGAATTCATCAAGCTTGCTGGCCCAGCTGCCGAAGGTGTGCGCTTGCCCACCTCTGCCCTGCTGGCACCGGGAAAACTGGCTGCGAGTGATCCACAGCGCGCAGTGGCTGAGGCATACACCAAGGCCTATGCCACTAAGTACAAAACCGAGATATCAGCTTTTGGCGGCTATGCCTATGACGGCTTGGCTTTGGCAGTGGACGCCATTAAGCGCGCCGGTTCTACTGACAAGGCCAAGGTCCGTGATGCCATTGAGGCTACCAAAGGATTTGTCGGAACTGGTGGCATTTTCACTATGTCTGCGACCGATCACATGGGTCTCGACCTTTCCGCCTTTCGTATGTTCGAAATCAAAAATGGCGACTGGGTTCTGTTGAAGTAAGCGTCGTATCACTTCAGCTCAACACTATGTTTGAAACCCTCACGATAGAACGCGTCGGACCTGTTGCTACCGTCTGGATGGACAGGCCCGATGTGTTCAACGCCTTCAACGAAAAGCTTATTGACGAGCTCACACGCGCTTGTCAGATGCTGGAACAAGACGTTGACGTGAGGGTGCTTGTGCTGGGTGGGCGTGGGCCGCATTTTTCTGCTGGCGCTGACCTGAACTGGATGCGTCGAGCCGCACAGGCAAGCGAGCCAGATAACCTAGAGGATGCGCGTCGCTTTGCCTGCATGTTGCGCACGCTTTCCTCGCTGTCTAAGCCCACTATTGCAAGAGTGCAGGGCGCAGCGCTCGGGGGCGGTACCGGTCTGACCGCTGCTTGTGATATGGCGGTGGCGTCTGTTGATGCTGTATTTAGCACCTCTGAAGTGAAGTTCGGCATCATCCCTGCGGTTATTAGCCCCTACGTACTCCGTGCCATAGGTCCACGCCAGGCCTTACGGTATTTCCAATCGGCAGAGCAAATCAGCGCCGAGCGGGCAATGGCCATTGGGTTAGTGCATGAAGTCGCTCCCTTGGAGCTGCTTGATGCGGCAGTCACGGCGCTGGTGAAACCTTTGCTCGCTGGCGGCCCATTAGCGCAAAAAGCTACCAAAGAATTGATTGCGGCCGTTCAGGGCCAACCGATGGACGAACGCACGATTGAAGACACTGCGCAGCGCATTGCTCGCCAGCGTCGCACCGACGAGGCACGCGAAGGCGTGTCGGCATTTTTCGACAAGCGACGCCCCGCTTGGATGAACCAATAACCCACCTAAGAACTCCAAGGAATGAGTGAAAAATGTATACCCAATCATTGAATGTGCAAGAAAAGCCAGGCCAAAAACTAGCTCTTCAACCCGTGTCACTGGAGGATGCCGAATCACAAAAACGCTTTGACCAGCGCCTCAATGAGGATGGCAAGATTGAGCCCCAGGACTGGATGCCAGAGGCCTATCGCAAAACGCTGCTGCGCCAGATTAGCCAGCATGCACACAGCGAAATAGTGGGGATGTTGCCTGAGGGCAACTGGATCAGTCGCGCTCCCAGCCTCAAACGCAAGGCTATTCTGATAGCCAAGGTGCAAGACGAAGGGGGTCATGGCCTGTATCTTTACAGTGCTGCAGAAACATTGGGCCAGGGCCGCGACCAGATGCTGGCCGACCTACACAGTGGCAAGGCGAAATACAGCTCCATCTTCAACTACCCTACGCTGAACTGGGCCGATGTGGGCGTAGTCGGATGGTTGGTGGATGGCGCGGCCATCATGAACCAGATCCCCTTGTGCCGCTGCTCCTATGGTCCTTACGCGCGCGCCATGATCCGTGTCTGCAAGGAAGAATCATTTCACCAACGCCAAGGTTACGAAGCACTTCTCGTGATGATGCAGGGGACCGCTGCACAAAAGGCGATGGTGCAGGACGCGGTAAACCGCTTCTGGTGGAAGTGCCTGGCCATGTTTGGCCCCCCGGATGCCAACAGCCCGCACAGCGAGCAGGCCATGCGATGGGGCATCAAGCGCATCAGCAACGACGATCTACGTCAAAAGTTCATCGACGCCACCGTACCGCAAGCTCGGGTGCTGGGCGTGACGCTGCCCGATCCGGATCTCAAGTGGAACGAAGAACGTCAGCACCACGACTATGGTCAGATCGACTGGGACGAGTTCTGGAGCACAGTCAACGGCAATGGCCCCTGTAACAAAGAGCGCCTAGCCACCCGCGTCAAAGCCCACAACGACGGCCAATGGGTTCGCGACGCAGCCTTGGCCTATGTCTACAAGCACCAACCAAAATTGAATAAGGAAGCAGCATGAGTAGCACTGCATTGAAAGACTGGCCTCTCTGGGAGGTATTTGTCCGAAGCAAGCAAGGACTAGAACACAAGCACTGCGGCAGCCTTCACGCCAGCGACGCACAGCACGCCCTGCAAATGGCGCGCGATGTTTACACCCGCCGCCAGGAAGGGGTGAGTATTTGGGTGCTGCCCTCTAAGTCAATCACCGCGAGTGCCCCCGATGATAAGGATGCGTTTTTTGAACCTGCAGCCGACAAGATCTATCGCCACCCTACCTTTTATGAAATTCCTGACGAAGTAGGGCATATGTAATGGCCGACTATCAAGACTACCTGCTGCACCTGGCAGACAACGCCCTGATCCTGGGCCAGCGTAATGCCGAATGGTGTGGCCACGGCCCGAACCTAGAAGAAGACCTGGCAATGGGCAACAACAGTTTGGACCTGATCGGCCAGGCTCGAATGCTTTACCAGCACGTTGCTTTAACACGCAAGGACGGCAAGAGCAGCGAAGATCTCCTTGCCTACTTTCGGGACGTGCCCGATTTCAAGAACTACACACTCTTGGAGCTGCCACACCGAACAGCCAGTTTGCCTACGTCCTCGGGTGATCGAGACTATTCCGTCACTATTGCACGTAACTTTTTATACAGCGCTTTGATGTTGCAGGTCTGGAGTGCACTGGTTGCATCGACAGATGCGCAGCTTGCTGCGATTGCCTCAAAGTCATTGAAAGAAGTCCAATATCACCTGCGCCACGCGCACGATTGGGTGCTGCGTCTGGGTGATGGAACCGATGAATCACACCGCCGCATGCAGGCAGCTTTCGATTACTTGATGCCTTTTACGCAGGAGTTCTGGAGCGCTAGTGCGATGGAAAGTGCAGCAGTTGCTACCGGTGCTGGCTGTGATGTCACCGCGTTCAAAACGGAGTGGAATGCCCTTGTGAACGACACCTTGCAGGCCGCCACTCTGAAGACACCTACCAGTGACGGATTTATCACCACCGGTAAACACGGCGTGCACTCCGAACACTTGGGCTTCGTGTTGTCAGAAATGCAAAGCCTAGCTCGCGCACACCCCGAGGCCGTCTGGTAACTTCCATGTCAATGAACGCTGCCGCCAGCAGTCTGCAGCCTCCAGTGGGTGAATCGCAAGGTTTGCCTACTGGTCCGCTGGCTCAAAGCCAAACGTCACAGGATCACCATGCCATTTGGGAATTGCTTGAGTCGGTGACCGACCCGGAGATTCCGGTCGTGAATTTGCGTGAAATGGGCATTTTGCGTGCCGTGCGCAAAGGACCGCAGGGCCTAGAGGTGGTGATCACCCCCACCTACAGCGGCTGCCCAGCCATGGGCCAGATGGTTGACGATGTAACTGCAGCTCTTTCTGGTGCGGGCGTGTCCGCACGCGTTGTCACTCAACTTGCGCCCGCATGGTCTACAGATTGGATGACGGCAGAGGCCCGCGAGAAATTGCGAGTCTACGGCATTGCGCCCCCAGCGAAGAGCGCATGTGCTGCGTCAGCCGGTGCGCAGGTGATTACCTTCACGCACCGCAAAAGTGCCGGCCTGGTTCAGGCTGACACCGTGGCATGTCCGCAATGCGGCTCAAGCAACACCACTGAAATTTCGCACTTCGGCTCCACCGCCTGTAAGGCCATGTACCGATGCTTGGACTGCATGGAACCGTTTGACTACTTCAAACCTTATTAATTCACACATAACTTACGCACACCACCATGACAGTATCTTCCCGATTTCACGATTTGCGCATTGCTCGGGTCAGCCCTGAGGCTGCCGGCTCGGTGGCCATTGCCTTTGCCGTGCCCGAAGAACTGATTGAAAAATTTGACTTCCAGCCCGGACAGTACCTCACTTTGCGCAGCAAGATTGATGGTGCTGATGTGCGGCGCAGTTACTCCATCTGCTCCACACACAGCCACCTGCGCCGCAAACGGGAGCTGGTGGTAGGCATCCGCCCCATGCAGGGGGGCGTATTTTCAAACTGGGCTGCAGGCAGCTTGAAGGCTGGCGACACCTTAGCGGTGATGCCGCCAGAAGGCCGTTTTGTGTCTAAGCGCCCGCGCGCTTTGCACCGTGTTGCCTTTGCCGCAGGCTCTGGGATCACGCCCATTCTGTCCATCATGGCCAGCACACTAGAGGACCAACCCGAGTCCAAGTTCACCTTGGTCTATGGCAATCGCAGCATGAACTCAGTCATGTTTAACGAAGCGCTGCAAGACCTGAAAGACCGCTTTGCCGACCGACTCACGCTGATCCACATTTTCTCGCGACAAGCGCAAGAGGTGGACTTGTTGGAGGGGCGCATTGACGCAGCCAAAGTGCAACACATCATCGACAAGCTGCTGCCCGTGGCCAGTATGGACGAGGTGTTTGTTTGTGGCCCCGAGGCCATGATTGAAGTCACCGAAAAAGCGTTGCTCGATGCTGGTGTTCCCAGCAAACAAATCCATACCGAGCGATTCACCTCGCCTACGTTGGAGAAATTGACACCCGAGGCACGCCAAGCTGTTGTAGCCAATCTGAAGTTGCCCCCCAGTGGCAAAGTGGCACTGACGGTGGTGCTAGACGGCAAAGCCCACGCCCTGCATATGAATTTGGATGAGCACGTGCTCGACGCGGCTATGGCAGCCGGTCTAGACCTGCCGTTTTCGTGCAAGGGCGGCGTCTGCGCCACCTGCCGCTGCAAAGTCATGAACGGTAGCGTGGCGATGGACAAAAACTTCGGACTAGAAACCTGGGAGACCGACAAAGGCTTTGTACTGAGTTGCCAGTCGCGACCCACCAGTGAAGCTGTGACCATCAGCTTTGACGAACGCTAATACTTTCCCTTTATAAAAACACCATGACCCAAACGATTCAAAGTTACATTGGCGGACGCTGGCAAGGCGCCGAGGCCGCAACGGCGCTGCGCAGCGCTATCGATGGCAAAACCATCTCCCACACCCATGCCGAAAGCATTGACTTTGCCGAGGCCGTCGAACACGCCCGACGCAAGGGTCTTCCCGCTCTTATGGCTCTTGATTTTCAAGAGCGCGCTTTGCGTCTCAAGGCGCTTGCAAAGTACCTGATGGAGCACAAGGAACAGCTCTACGCCGTTTCCGCCCACACCGGTGCCACCAAGGTAGACAGTTGGATTGATATTGACGGGGGTGCTGGCACGCTCTTCGCCTACGCCAGTATCGGCAGCAACGAGCTGCCATCCGGCAATCTGGTTCACGAAGGCCCAGCGTTCCCGTTGGGTAAAAAGGGAGGATTCTCTGGCACCCATGTGCTCGTACCTCGCGGAGGTCTTGCAGTGCATATCAATGCGTTCAATTTTCCGATTTGGGGACTCCTAGAAAAGTTTGCGCCCAGCTTCTTGGCGGGTATGCCCTGCATCGGCAAACCTGCAAGCGCAACCAGTTATCTGACCGAAGCGGCCATGCGCCTTATCGTGCAATCAAACATCCTTCCTGAAGGCAGCTTGCAGTTGGTGATCGGCGGAACAGGAGATTTGTTAAACCGTTTGAACGGAGCAGATGTAATCACCTTCACCGGCTCGGCCGACACTGCAGCGCGTCTGCGCGTGCACCCCAACCTGATCGCCAACTCGATCCCCTTTAATGCGGAGGCTGACTCACTGAACTGCGCCATCCTCGGACCGGATGTGAGTCCTGATGATGAAGAGTTTGAGTTGTTTGTGAAAGAAGTGGCGCGCGAAATGACGGTCAAAGCGGGACAAAAATGCACCGCGATTCGCCGCGCCATCGTGCCCGCAAAGCACATGGACGCAGTGATCGAGAAGCTATCTACCCGTCTGGCCAAGACCACCGTTGGAGACCCCTCTGTTGAAGGCGTGCGCATGGGTCCGCTAGCCTCGCATGCACAACAGGCAGACGTTGCCGAACGCATTGCACTGCTGCGAAAAGATGCCGAACTGGCATTCAGTGGTAAGGCCGAATGGGTGGGCGAGGGGACTTCTAACGGTGCCTTTTGCGCACCCACACTCCTGGCTTGCCGTAAGCCGGTGGACGTGGATTCGGTGCACAACGTGGAAGCCTTCGGCCCGGTCAGCACAGTGATGGCCTACGAAGAATTCGACGAAGCGTTGGCTTTGGCCGCGCGCGGTCAGGGTAGCCTGGTCGCCACACTGGTCACAAAAGATGCGGCCGTTGCAGCCAAGGCGATTCCGGCCATGGCGGCGTGGCACGGTCGCCTGCACATTTTGGACCGCGAAGCCGCAGTCGAATCCACCGGGCACGGCTCGCCATTGCCCACACTCAAACACGGCGGGCCTGGCCGCGCTGGTGGTGGCGAGGAACTGGGTGGCCTGCGCGCTGTGAAGCACTATCTGCAGCGTGCAGCCGTGCAAGGCTCACCCACCATGTTGGCCGCCGTCACCGGCGAGCACGTGCGCGGTGCCAAGGTGAACGAAACGGTTGTCCATCCATTTCGCAGTTACTTTGAAGATTTGAAAATTGGCGACTCCCTGCTTACCCACAGACGCACTGTTGGCGAGGCCGATATTGTGGCTTTTGGTGGAATTTCAGGCGATTACTTTTATATGCACTTTGACGAAGAAGCGGCCAAGGATTCCCCGTTTGGTAAGCGGATTGCGCATGGCTACTTTGTGTTGTCAGCAGCGGCCGGCTTGTTTGTGTCTCCGGCACCCGGCCCAGTATTGGCCAACTACGGACTCGACACACTGCGCTTTGTGAAACCCGTTGGCATTGGCGACACCATCCAGGCCCGCTTGACTGCAAAACGCAAGATAGATCGCAACAAAGTGGATGCCAAAGGCGTAGGTCAGGGCGTGGTCGCGTGGGATGTTGAAGTCACCAACCAGCTCGGCGAGCTCGTGGCGAGTTACGACATCCTGACGCTGGTGGCCAAGCGGACATAAGCGGCTATGCCCTGCTATTCCATCGAGGGGGTCATCCCAGTGGTAGACCCCAGCGCTTATGTCCATCCGACGGCCGTGCTAATAGGTGATGTCCACATCGGCCCCAATTGCTACGTCGGTCCTAACGCCAGCCTACGTGGTGACTTCGGTCGTATCGTGCTGCTGGCAGGAGCCAATGTGCAGGACAACTGCGTCATGCACGGTTTCCCGCAGCAGGACACCCTGGTCGAGGAAAATGGCCATATCGGCCACGGTGCGGTGTTGCACAGCTGCACCGTGCGCCGAGACGCTTTGGTAGGGATGAATGCGGTGGTGATGGACGAGGCCGAGGTAGGCGAACGCGCTATTGTGGCTGCCTGCGCCTTTGTGCCCGCGGGTATGCGCGTTGCGGAGCAAACCCTTGTTGCGGGCGTGCCAGCCAAAGTTATTCGTTTGGTAAAAGACGACGAAGTGGCATGGAAGCGCAACGGCACTGAGACGTACCAAGATTTAACTAAACGCTGTCTGGCTACGATGCAGGAAGTGCAGCCTTTGGCACACGCTGAAGCAAACCGACCTACCGTCAAGGCACCCTTAGTCAAACCGTTGATCGCGACTAAACGAGGGTAACCCTCGTTAGAAAATATTAATGCCGTTGGAACTAATTCCTACTTGGACAGGACAGTTTCAGACAACAAAAAACCTGCTGTCCCAATGAGAGAGCAGGTCCATGTTAGGTCGTGAGGCCATCTGATATTGTCAAATGGTGCCCGGGGCCGGACTCGAACCGGCACGCCTTGCGGCGGGGGATTTTGAGTCCCCTGAGTCTACCAATTTCACCACCCGGGCAGTATCTTGCGAAGCCCTAAATTATGTCACAGATCAGAGGAAATATTGAGAACCGAAAAAATTATTCGAGTGGGAGCTTCCCTTATCTCCTCAGTGCCCCTTTGGAGGCTCAACCTTTTTCACATCTTCCACTGGAACTTTGATTTTTCTTGGGATGGGAGTTCGGCATTTACCTGAACCGGAATTGCTATAAACCACAGCGGCCTTACTCTTTCCTTCATCACGGCAAATATAGTGGCAAACAAATTGCCCGCCCGTGGCGATTTCTTGCTCTGAAATATCGCATTGGGTATCAATCACTTTGTAGATTTTGGGCTTCATTTGTGCGAAGGACAAAGTGGGGAGTATCGCCACTGCGGCTAGAAGCAAGATGTGCCAAGCGGGGCTTTTTGAGGGATACGTAGGCTGCGTCATAAGGTCATCACTTTACGGGTTTTAGTTACTTTGAAAATTGTGGCACATTTAAGCGCATGATTTACCCTACTTTAGAAAACGTTATTGGAAAAACGCCTGTGGTTGCTTTGCAGCGCATTGGCTCTGAAGCCAGCGCGTCACGCCACAATATTGTGCTTGGGAAACTTGAGGGAAATAACCCCGCCGGCTCGGTCAAAGATCGGCCTGCCTTGTCCATGATTCAACGGGCCGAAGAGCGCGGCGAGATTCAACCCGGCGACACCTTGATTGAAGCAACTTCTGGCAATACGGGAATTGCGCTTGCGATGGCTGCGGCCATCAAGGGATATCGAATGGTCCTCATCATGCCCGAGGACTTATCCATCGAGCGCGTTCAGACCATGAAGGCCTTTGGGGCGGAATTGATTCTGACCCCCAAGAGCGGCGGGATGGAACATGCGCGTGATTTGGCAGAAAGGATGAAATCCGAAGGCAAGGGCCATGTCTTAGACCAATTTGCCAACATGGATAACCCTCGCATTCATTACGAAACCACAGGCCCAGAAATTTGGACTGATACAGCAGGGAAAATCACCCACTTTGTCAGCGCTATGGGCACCACAGGCACCATCACGGGCGTGTCTAAGTATTTAAAAGAAAAAAACCCAGCTATCCGAATCATTGGTGCCCAACCTTCTGAGGGCTCGCGCATCCCAGGTATTCGAAAATGGCCACAGGCATATCTTCCCAAGATTTACGATCCTGCCAACGTTGACGAGCTCGTTTATGTCAGCCAAGACGATGCAGAAACGATGTGCCGACGCATGGCTCGCGAGGAGGGTATTTTTGCGGGTATTTCAGCCGCTGGGGCGTGCTGGGTGGCACAAGAAATTTCCAAGCGCGAATCCAACGCAACCATCGTGTTTATCGTATGCGATCGCGGCGACCGCTACCTTTCAACCGGCGTGTTCCCCGCTTAAAGCCGAGACATCAAACGATGAGTAATGAATTTAAATTCTGCCCGCAATGTGCTGCTACCTTGGCTTGGATCAGCCAAGCCGAAGATGGTGGAGATAAATTGCGCTTGCGATGCCCGTCTTGCAGCTACACCCATTGGAACAACCCGACCCCTGTGTTAGCAGCTGTGGTGGAGGTCGATGGGAAAATTCTGTTAGCACGCAACGCCGCGTGGCCGGGAAAAATGTACGCCTTGATCACTGGTTTTATGGAGGCTGGCGAGACAGCGCAAGAAGGCATTGCCCGGGAGATCGCAGAAGAAACTAACTTAACAACTGATTCGTTAAACTTGATCGGTGTCTATGACTTTCAAAGAATGAACCAAGTCATCATCGCATTTCATGCGGTGTGCCACGGCGAGGTTCGGCTCTCGCCTGAATTGGTAGATTACCGAATGGTTGCCCCGGAAAATTTGAAATGCTGGCCGTCTGGAACAGGCTACGCCTTGGCAGATTGGCTCACTTCAAAGGGGTTCACGCCTGAATTTATTGAATGGCCGAAACCGCAAGAAGCAGTGCCAGAATCGAACGACTGAATCACACCCACCCAACGTCAACCATGCAGCCTGAATTCACCATTGACAAAGAAATTGATACCCGCGGCTTGAATTGCCCGCTTCCCATCCTGAAGGCCAAAAAAGCCTTGTCGGAAATGGTCAGCGGTCAAGTACTCAAGGTGGTTTCCACCGACGCGGGCTCTATTCGGGATTTCCAAGCCTTTGCCAAGCAAACCGGAAATACTTTATTGGAGCAGCAAACCCTAGGCGCAGAACATACTCACGTGATGCGTCGGCGCTAAAGTCTTAGGCCTTAACCTTTAACCCAGTCGCTTTAACTGCTCCTGCAACTTCGTTACCGTCTCAGCAAAATCGGCCATACGCTTGCGCTCTTGGTCAATCACCGCAGGGGGCGCTTTCGCAACAAAGGCTTCGTTAGACAACTTGCCTTGGGCTTTGGCAATTTCACCTTCTAGGCGTAAGACTTCTTTACCCAGGCGAATTTTCTCGGCGGCCAGATCAATTTCCATATGCAGGCAGATGCGAGCATCCCCAACCATCGCGACCGGTGCGGCCTGTGCGGCTTGAGACCACGCCGCTTCGTCTTCAAACAAGCGCACCTCATTGAGCTTAGCCAAGGCTTGCAAGACCGGCGCAGTGGCCTTCCAAAATTCCGTTTCTGCGCTGCTGTGGGTTAAGACAAACAAGGGCAACCGGGTGGCGGGGGACACATTCATTTCACCGCGAAGGTTTCGGCATGCGTCAACCAGTTGTTTGAGTCGGGCGACATGGGCTTCTGCGGCTTCATCGATACGCTCGGGTTGGCTGACTGGGTAGGCCGCAATACTGACGGATGGGCCTGCACGCCCAGCCACAGGAGCGACCTTTTGCCATAACTCTTCGGTAATGAACGGAATGACTGGGTGCGCTAATCGCAAAATCGTTTCCAGCGTACGGATCAAGGTTCTGCGGGTGGCGCGCTGTTGTTCTGGGGTTCCGTTGTTGATTTGCACTTTGGCAATTTCAAGGTACCAGTCACAAAATTCGTTCCACACAAATTCGTAAATCGTATTGGCCACGTTATCTAGGCGGTATTCCGCAAAGCCTTTGGCAACCTCAGCTTCCACGCGCTGCAGCCGCGAAGCAATCCAGCGGTCGGACTGGCTAAAGTCGAGATAGCCGTGGGCCGGACCGCCGACAACGCATTCTGCTTTGGTGTGCTCTTTCAAGCCACAGTCTTGTCCTTCGCAGTTCATCAACACAAAGCGGGTAGCGTTCCAGAGCTTGTTGCAAAAGTTGCGATAGCCTTCGCAGCGTTTGCTGTCAAAGTTGATGCTGCGGCCTAAAGACGCGAGCGCGGCAAAAGTGAAACGCAAAGCGTCGGCGCCGTAAGCGGGAATGCCTTCGGGGAATTCTTTTTGGGTGTTCTTTTTGACTTGCGGTGCGGTTTCGGGTTTGCGTAATCCTTGTGAGCGTTTTTCAAGCAAAGGCTCCAAGGCGATGCCATCAATCAGATCGACAGGGTCCAACACATTGCCCTCAGACTTGCTCATTTTTTTACCTTGCGCATCCCGCACCAAGCCGTGGATGTAAACGTGCTTGAACGGCACTCGGCCGGTAAAGTGCGTGGTCATCATGATCATTCGGGCGACCCAGAAGAAGATGATGTCGTAGCCGGTGACTAGGACGCTACTTGGTAAGTACAGGTTGTAGTCGCTGTTGGGGCCGCCAGCGAGCATGCCGGAACCGGTCTTGCTCATACTCGCTGCGCTCGCCAAATCGCTGCTACCGGTTTCGGCATGCTCGTTGGCTACATTGCTCCAACCCATGGTGCTGAAAGGTACGAGTGCGCTGGAGTACCAAGTGTCGAGTACGTCTTCATCGCGCCGCAATGTTTTTCCTGGCGCTTGGGCTTGGGCCTCGGCTTCGTTGCGAGCGACGATGACATTGCCGTCTTCGTCGTACCACGCGGGGATTTGGTGTCCCCACCAGAGTTGTCTGCTGATGCACCAGTCTTGGATATTGTTCATCCACTGGTTGTAGGTGTTGACCCAGTTTTCAGGAACAAAAGTCACTTCACCAGACTGAACCGCATCAATCGCTTTTTGAGCGATGCTCTTGCCGCTGGGGTCTTGGTCGCTGACTTTGTTCATGGCAATAAACCACTGGTCGGTCAGCATGGGTTCCACCACTTGGCCGGTGCGGGCGCAGATGGGAAGCATCATTTTGTGGGCTTTGATCTCCAGCATCAAACCCATGGCTTCGAGGTCGCGGTTCACGGCTTTGCGGGCTACGAAGCGGTCCAGGCCTTGGTAGGCGGCAGGGCCGTTTTCATTGACCTTCGCGTCTAAGGTGAAGATGGTAATGAGTGGCAAGCCGTGGCGCTGGGCGCAGGCGTAGTCGTTGAAGTCATGTGCGCCCGTGATCTTGACGCAACCCGAGCCAAAGGCGGGGTCTACGAAGTCATCGGCAATGATGGGAATTTGGCGGTCGCATAGCGGCAGATCCACCATCTGACCCACCAGATGTTTGTAACGCTCGTCTTCGGGGTGCACTGCCAGCGCGCCATCGGCCATCATGGTTTCTGGACGGGTCGTGGCAATCGTCATGCCTTTTTGCTTGACACCATCAATCAACTGCTCGCCGTTAGCGAACGGGTACAAGATGTAGTGCATCTTGCCCTCGGACTCGGTACTCTCGACTTCTAAATCGCTAACGGCGCTTTGTAAAACCGGGTCCCAGTTCACCAAGCGCTTACCCCGGTAGATAAGCCCTTGTTGGTACAACTGAACAAAGGTTTCAGTGACGGTGGTGGACAGCTTCGGATCCATCGTGAAATATTCACGGCTCCAGTCCACGCTGTCGCCCATGCGGCGCATTTGCGTGGTGATGGTGTTGCCGGACTGTTCTTTCCACTCCCACACCTTGCTCACAAAATTCTTGCGTGCCTCAAACGGTGTCGGCCCCATGTCGTGGCGGCTGATGCCTTGGCTTTGCAATTGGCGCTCTACGACGATTTGGGTGGCGATGCCGGCATGGTCGGTTCCGGGAATCCACGCGGTGTTGAAGCCCGCCATCCGGTGGTAGCGGGTGAGGCTGTCCATGATGGTTTGGTTAAACGCGTGGCCCATGTGCAAAGTGCCCGTGACGTTGGGCGGCGGGAGTTGAATCGCAAAATTGGGTGCGTTTTCTTTGGGTGATTGCGTTCCCCGAAAGCCCGCGATGCCGTAGCCCCGTTTTTCCCATTCAGGTCCCCAATGGGCTTCGAGCGCAGCAGGCTCAAACGATTTAGACAGGCTGTCCAAGCCAGGTTGTTCAACTTTAAGGGAGGTAGTACTCATCGGGGTGGTTTGCCAAGTAAAAACGGCACGCATGTTGCGGCCGTTGGGAGCGGGGATCGGGTTGGGGTGTATTTTAACTGGGCAAGCGCTGCTGTTTCAGAGGCGTGTACAGTTCAAACCATCGCGTCAAAAGTACCATAACGTCTCGGACGCTTTGGCGCTCACGGAGTCACTATGCTTTTTGTTCTTTCCCCTGCTAAATCCTTGGACTATGAAACCCCTCTGGGTGACCAAGGACACACCGCGCCCTTGTTCGTCAAGCAATCCAAAGCATTGATTGACGTGCTTAGGGGCTATTCACCGCCCCAGATTTCTGAATTAATGGACGTGAGCGATGCGCTTGCGGGACTGAACGTGGCGCGTTACCAAGCGTGGTCGAGTCGCGCAACCACAAAAAACGCCCGCCAAGCGCTCTTGGCTTTTAACGGCGATGTGTATGACGGATTGAATGCGCGTGCGTTGGATGCGCAATCTTTGGCCTGGGCCCAAGACCATCTGTGTATTTTGAGTGGCTTGTACGGTGTTCTTCGGCCTCTTGATTTAATGCAAGCCTACCGACTCGAAATGGGAACCCAGCTGTCAACGGGCACTGGAAAAGACCTTTACCAATTTTGGGGCACCCAGATTTCGGAGTACCTCAACAGCCGCCTGCGTTCCGATGTGACGCCTGTGGTGGTGAACTTGGCATCTCAAGAGTATTTCAAGTCGGTTCAGCTCACGGCACTCAATGCGCGGGTCGTCGAATGTGTGTTTCAAGAATACAAAAGCGGCAAATACAAAATTGTTAGTTTTTCAGCCAAGCGAGCGCGCGGCATGATGGCGCGGTTTGCGATTGAAAACCGGGTTCAAACGCCGGACCAGTTGCGGGCTTTTGATACCGATGGCTATGCCTGGGTTGCGCGTGAGTCAACGCCTGAGCGCTTGGTGTTTCAGCGCAAACAAGAAGGCGCGTAATGTCCACGCTACTCCATGAACAATCCCCACTAGGCAAAGCCTCTGCCTACGCCGATCGCTACGACGCATCCTTGTTGTTCCCCATCGCCCGCGCAACCAAACGGGAAGAAATAGGACTTCACGCCAACGCGACGCCCCCATTTTTTGGGACCGATATGTGGACGGCGTTTGAGTTGAGTTGGCTCAATTTGCGCGGCAAGCCCCAAGTCGCTCTGGCGCATTTCACCATTCCCTGTGAGAGCCCCAACATCATTGAGAGTAAATCTTTCAAGCTCTACCTCAACAGTTTCAACAACTCCCAGTTCCCTGACGCTGAGGCCGTGCTCGCGCATTTGCGGGCCGATGTGAATGAGGCGGTGTGGCGTGGTGCGACTGTGCAATCTTCGGCGGGGGTGCGCCTGATTGGGCCTGAACTGTTTGACCGCGAGCCCATCTATGAGCTCGACGGCCTCAACTTAGACCGCCTTGATATTGAATGCAACCGCTATACGCCCGCGCCCGATTTACTTAAAACCGTGGACGACCAAGGCAGCGCCCAAGGCCCGGTTAGTGAGGTGCTGGTGAGCAACCTCTTAAAAAGCAATTGCTTGGTAACGGGCCAACCCGATTGGGGCAGCGTTCAAATCAGCTACACCGGCGCAGCGATTGACCAAGAAGGCTTGTTGCAGTATTTGGTGAGCTTTCGCAACCACAACGAGTTCCATGAACAATGTGTGGAGCGTATTTTTATGGACGTTTGGACGCGCTGCAAACCGCTCAAACTCACGGTCTATGCCCGTTACACCCGCCGTGGCGGTTTGGATATCAACCCGTTTCGTACCAGCCATCCGCAGGCTTTGCCTGGCAATACCCGGATGGCAAGGCAGTAATTCGGGATCTTAGGCCAGGTCTCTGAACGAGGAAAGATCGCTGAGCGCTGGGAAATTCCCGGCGCGTTTTTCTTTCATAGCTGTTACGGCTTCTCCCACATGGCGGTTACTCCAAATGGCTGCTTGGAGCCAGCCCATTTGCTTTAAGGACTCATCGACTGTGTGGTCTCGCGCAAAGTGAATGGCTTGCTTGGTGCCCCACATCGCAACCGGTGGTTTGCTGGCAATCTCTTTGGCGCACTCCATCGCGGCTTGAAGCGTAGCTTCGGGAGACTCAAACACAGCGTTGACCAAACCGTACTGCATGGCTTTGTCCGCCGTTAAACGCCGCCCGGTGTAAGCCAGTTCTTTAACAACGGCCAAGGGAATGAGTTTGGGTAGGCGCTGCAAGGTGCCAACGTCTGCGACCATGCCGATATTGATTTCTTGAATACAAAAGAAAGCCTCGGCTGAGGAGTAGCGAATGCAGCAGGCCGTCACCATATCTACCGCACCGCCAATACAGCCTCCTTGAATCGCAGCTATTACGGGGATACGCAGAGTTTCTAATTTGGTGAATGTGGCTTGCATATCGCTGAGGGTGTCAAATACTGCAGCGCGACCTTCAGGGGTTGCGTCATTCATTTGAATCGCACCGCCAAAGGTCTCCAAGGCCATTCCCGCACTGAAGTGTTTGCCCGTGCTGCTGATCACCAAGGCGCGGGCCTCGCCGCTTCGGTGTAAATCACTTAACACCCCATCGAGTTCCCGCCAAAACTGCGGGTGCATGGTGTTCATCGCCTTGGGCTGGTTGAGCACCAGATGGGCGACGTGTTTTTCAATCGTCAGGGAAAAGCTGTGCAGTGCTGTCATAGGGGTTCTCCGGTTGAATGGTGAGTAGCTTAGCCGCATCTTCGCTGAGCAATGCGCCGACCCTGACACCCAAGAGACGCAGGCGTTTTTGTAGAGGTGCGCGTTTAAGGCATAAGCCTGCGGCCTGGCGAATCGCTGTCGCGTCAGCGGTGTAGTTGGCGAGAGTATGGTCCCGAGTCACAATCTGAAAATCATCGAAGCGTAACTTGACGCCAATGGTTTTCCCCACATAGCCCTTGCACTGTAAATCGGCTGCGACTTGCGCACACAAGCGGGTAAACACTTCACCAAGCTCAGCACGATCGCGTACCGCATGCAAATCCCGCTCAAAGGTGGTTTCTCGGCTCATGCTCACGGGCTCACTTACAGTTTCTAAGGGCCGAGCATCCCGCCCCCAAGACGCATCGTGTAGCCAGGCCCCCGTTTTTTGGCCAAAGGTGTCAATTAACCAGCCGAGTTCGCGCTGGGCCAATTGGCCGATGGTTTCAATGCCATGGCTCTTGAGTTTTTCATCGGCTTTGGGTCCGATGCCGTTGACTTTGCGGCAAGCCAAAGGCCAAATTTTGCTTTCTAAGTCCTCTTCAGTGACCACCGAAATTCCGTTGGGCTTGTTGAACTCACTGGCCATTTTTGCCAGTAATTTGTTGGGTGCCACGCCTACGGAGCAAGTGAGCCCGGTGTCTTCAAAAATAGCTTTTTGAATCAGCCGCGCCAATACCCGACCGCCTTCGCGTTGTCCGCCAGGAACTTCGGTGAAGTCAATAAACACTTCATCGACCCCCCGGTTTTCCATCACCGGAGCGATGTCGGTAATGATGCTTTTAAACCGGCGTGAGTAATGGCGGTATTGGTCAAAATCCACCGGCAACAAAATCGCCTGGGGGCAGAGTTTGGCCGCTTTCATTAAGCCCATGGCCGAGCCCACTCCAAATTGACGAGCGGCGTAGGTGGCCGTGGTGATGACGCCGCGGCCTTCGTAGCCCTTGATGCGGGGAAAAAAATCAATGGGAATCTCATTCAAACGATCCGCCGACCAATCTCCCTCAGGGTAGGCCTGGCGTAAGCGCCCGAGTAAGTCATCTTCACGCCTGCGCCCTCCGCCAATGACCACAGGAAGCCCTTTGAGTTGCGGGTATCGCAACAACTCGACGGAGGCGTAGAACGCATCCATATCGAGGTGGGCAATCCGACGAATCGGCGATTGAGGGGAGCCTTGAGAAGTCACCCGCCAAGTCTAGCGGGGCTTAAACCGGAAACGTACCCGGTAACAAAATGCTTTTGTCCACGGTGTCCATTTGGGTGCGCCCGCAAAAGGCCATCGTCAGGTCCAGCTCGTTGTGAATCAGCTGCAAAGCCTTGGTGACCCCAGCTTCACCCATGGCGCCTAAGCCGTACAACATGGCCCGACCGATGTACGTGCCTTGGGCGCCCAACGCGCGGGCTTTCAATACGTCTTGGCCGCTTCGGATGCCGCCGTCCATGTGCACCTCTATCTGCTTACCAACGGCATCGACGATAGCGGGCAGTGCGCAAATACTGCTTTGTGCGCCGTCAAGCTGGCGTCCTCCATGGTTGCTGACAATCAGCGCATCGGCACCGCTATTGACCGCCAAGCGGGCGTCTTCCACATCTTGAATGCCTTTCAAAATCAGCTTTCCGCCCCAGCGTTTTTTAATCCATTCGACATCGGCCCAATTCAGCCCCGGATCAAACTGCTTGGCGGTCCATTCACTGAGGGACCCCATATTGGCCACCCCTTTGACGTGGCCCACGATATTGCCAAATTGTCTACGGGGCGTCCCTAGCATTCCCAAAGCCCAGCGCGGCTTAGACGCGATATTGATCATGTTGGCAAGGGTTAATTTAGGTGGCGCAGACAACCCATTTTTTAGGTCTTTATGGCGTTGTCCCAAAATTTGCAAGTCCAGCGTTAACACCAAGGCGGAACACTTGGCTGCCTTGGTGCGGTCAATCAGCGCCTCGATAAACGCGCGGTCTTTCATCACATACAGCTGAAACCAAAAGGGATGGTTATCAGTATGTTTGGCAACCTCTTCAATCGAGCAAATGCTCATGGTGGACAACGTAAAAGGAATCCCAAAGGCCTTGGCCGCCCGGGCTGCCAAAATTTCCCCGTCCGCGTGCTGCATTCCTGTCAAGCCGGTGGGCGCAATCGCCACGGGCATCGCAACTTTTTGACCCACCATGGTGCTCGCCGTGCTTCGATTTTCCATATTGACTGCGACGCGCTGGCGCAGTTTGATGGCTTGGAAATCGGACTCGTTAGCGCGGTAGGTGCTCTCGGTCCAGCTCCCGGAGTCGGCGTAATCGTAAAACATGCGGGGAACCCGCTTTTGCGCCAAGATGCGCAGGTCTTCAATGGTGGTGATCACAGGCATGAGAGTCTCCTTATTTGGAGAGCATCGTAGCCGCAGTTGGGGTGCTCGGATTGTGAATACTACTTTGTGAGGATTGAAAAAAATTGCATAACAAGCAAGATTCAATGGCGTAAAGTACGCTTTGCCACTTTAACTTCGCGTGAAACAGATATTTTTATGAACAAGCTTACAAACGAGAGAGTGATTCCAAGCGCTGCTTTGCTATGTTTTCTCCTTTTCGCGTTACTAAGCCCCAGCGCTTGGGCTTACAAGGTAGAACGGGTGTGTGAAGAAATCGCAGCGACGGATAAAAAACCGGCGCGTAAGGTTTGTAAAACCTTGCTAGTGCGCCCCAAGCCTGCGGACGGAAAAGAAGAGAAGAAAGAAGAAAAGAAAGAAGAGAAAAAAGCCGGAGGCCACTAAACCCTTAGCCCTCCAGCAATGCGCTCACTTTGAGCCACTGGTCTTCGAGGCTTTTGAGTTCGTCGTTGACCTTCTTCAAGCTTTTCCCGATCTCTGCTATTTCTGTCGGGTGGGTGTTAGTCCCTAACTTTCCCTCTAAGTCAGCGCCTTCAGCGTTTAGGGTGCTGATGCGAAGTTCCAAGCCCTCAATTTCTTTTTTCCATTTGCGAGCCTGTTCGGTCGCTGGTGTTTTTGCGGGAGCGCTGGCGGCTAATTTTTCAGACGCGGCTTTGGCCAATTGTTTATTGGCTTGGTTTTGAGCCTCTTTAATCGCCTCGCGTTGGCGTTTGGCCTCGTCTAATAAATAACGTTGGTAGTCATCCAAGTCGCCATCAAAAGGCGCAACACCACCGTGCGACACCATCCAAAACTCATCGCATACTGCGCGTAGCAAAGCCCGGTCATGGCTGACCAGCATCACAGTCCCTTCAAACTCATTAAGCGCCATCGCCAGCGCCTCGCGGGTGGCTAAGTCCAAATGGTTGGTGGGCTCATCCAGCAGCAAAAGGTTAGGGCGCTGCCAAACAATCATGCACAGCACCAGCCGCGCTTTTTCACCACCGCTCATGCTACCCACGGCTTGCTTGACCATGTCGCCGCCAAAGTTAAAGGTTCCGAGGAAGCTGCGCAATTCTTGTTCGCGGGTGGCTTGTCCGGCAATTTTCCCCTGTGCGGTGAGCTCTTTGACCAAACGAATCATGTGCTCCAGGGGGTTGTCTGCTGGGCGTAAAACGTCGAGTTCTTGTTGGGCGAAGTACCCAATATTGAGGCCCTTGCCTTCGGTGACTTCGCCGCCAATCGCTGCTAAGTCGCGGGCAACCGTTTTAACCAAGGTCGATTTACCCTGACCGTTGGCCCCCAAAATCCCGATGCGTTGACCTGCGAGAACCGAGCGGCTGACGTTATTGACAATGACGGTGGGAGGCGTCCCCTCAGGAGAACCTTCGGGCGGTGGATAGCCAAAGCTTACGCCTGACATCGACAACATGGGGTTGGGCAGGTTGGCGGGCTCTTTGAATTCAAAAGTGAAATCGGCATCGGCCATCAAGGGCGCAATTTTTTCCATGCGGTCCAGCGCTTTAACCCGGCTTTGCGCCTGCTTTGCTTTGCTGGCCTTGGCCTTAAAGCGTGCAATGAATTTTTGCAAGTGGGCAATTTTGTCTTGCTGCTTCGAGAAAGCGTTTTGCTGCAAAGTCATTTGCTCTGCCCGCATGTCT
This sequence comes from Bordetella parapertussis, assembly GCA_945888535.1. Classification (GTDB taxonomy): domain Bacteria; phylum Pseudomonadota; class Gammaproteobacteria; order Burkholderiales; family Burkholderiaceae_C; genus Allorhodoferax; species Allorhodoferax parapertussis_A. The sequence goes on along the minus strand of CAMDAN010000004.1, from coordinate 2,871 downwards.
TCAAACTTGGTGTAATTGCCGCCGTAACGAACTAACTTACCCGCGTCAATGTGCAAAGTGACGTTCGTTACCGCATCTAAAAATTCACGGTCATGGCTAATCACCACCATGGTGCCTTCGTACTTTTTAAGCCAAGCCTCCAACCACACCAAGGCATCCAAGTCCAAGTGGTTGGTGGGCTCGTCTAACAAGAGTAAGTCTGAAGGGCACATTAAAGCGCGAGCCAATTGCAAACGCATGCGCCAGCCGCCAGAGAAGCTATTGACCGGGTTTTCGAGTTCGGTGGTCTTAAAGCCCAAACCCAAAATCAGGGCTTGGGCCCGCGAAGGCGCGTCGTGCTCACCCGCGTCATACAGCGCCATGTAGGCGTTGGCCATGCGGTCGCCGTCGTCGGTCGCCTCCGACGCTTTCACTTCTGCGCGGGCGGAATTTAAAACGGTGTCGCCTTCAATCACAAACTCGGTAGCACTTTGATCTGTCTCAGGCATGTCCTGAGACACTTGCCCCATGCGCCATTGGGTCGGAATGTAGTACTCGCCCGCATCTTCATGCAAAGTGCCGTTGAGCAAGGCGAACATGGACGATTTGCCTGCGCCGTTGCGCCCGACCAAACCGACTTTTTCTCCGGGGTTGAGTGTGACGGAGGTGCTATCGAGCAAAACCTTGGCGCTGCGGCGCAAGGTGACATTTTTCAGAGTAATCATGGGGTCAGTGATGCGTGCGTGATGAGACAAACCTGGTCTTCACTTGCACTGGTTTCCAGCCAAACCACTTCCAGTAAAGGAAATGCGGCTTCAAAATAAGAGCGTTCATTGCCAATTTCTAAGACCAACACGCCTTGTGGGCTGAGTTGGGATGCTACGTCGCGCAGCAAACTACGGACAAAGTCCATGCCGTCACTGCCCCCGGCCAAAGCGAGCGCAGGCTCGCACTTGAACTCGGCGGGAAGTTCAGACATACTTTTTGCGTTCACATAAGGTGGGTTGCACAAGATGAGGTCAAACACGCCATCGGCCTTGGCCAAACCATCCGATTCGGCCAGCGTCATGCGGCCTGCCAAACCGTAGCGTTCGATGTTGATCTGGGCCACAGCCAAAGCGTCTTTGGACAAGTCAAGCCCAAGCACGGTGATATTTGGATAGGTCAGCGCAGCCAAGATCCCTAAGCTACCGTTGCCCGTGCAAAGGTCGAGCACGCGCGTAGTGCTGGGGTCAAGCCAAGGGTCGATGCTACCCTCGGCCAACACCTCGGCAATGAGCGAGCGCGGCACGATGGCGCGCTCGTCGATATAGAACGACACGCCTTGCAACCACGCCTCTTGGGTGAGGTAGGCCGTAGGCTTGCGGCTGCTGATGCGTTGGGCAATAAGCGATTGCGCTGTGGCTACTTGCTCTGATGTGAGTTCGGCATTGAATGCGTCATCTGACACATCGGTGTCAAGTGGCAAACCCAGTGCCCAAAGCACCAACCAGGCGGCTTCGTCGGCAGCGTTGGTGGTGCCGTGGCCGAAGGCGACTTGGGCTTGGGTGAGTTGTTCAGCGCTTTGCTGAATGAGGGAAGAGAGTTTCATTGTTTTTGTTGTAGCAATGTTGCCAATGCACCGAGCCCAATAGCTTGGACGCCGTCACCCACGGGGTAGGGCTCGCCATCGGGGCCGTTGTGTACCAAAAATCGCTGCGTAGGCTGCAAGTCTTGGCATGCGGTGTAAAAGCCTTTTCGCGGTTTAGCGTGAGGGCTTTTTTTGATTTCGATGGCCCACAGCCCATCACCTGGAATATCAATGACCAAGTCGATCTCTGCGCCATTGCTGGTGCGGTAATAACCGTGCTGGGTAACTTTCGAGCAGGCCGTGAGCAATGTTTCGATCGCAAAGCCCTCCCAGCTGTTCCCCATTACGGGGTGGGCCAGTACATCGTCAAGCGTGGTTAAGCCTAGTAAGGCGTGTAGCAAGCCGCTGTCGCGGACATACACCTTTGGAGACTTGACCAAACGCTTGCCCACGTTGCTGTGCCAGGGCATGAGCTGACGCAACAACATTAAGTCGCACAGCATGTCTAAATACCTGTGCACAGTTTTGGCATCAATCACCAAGCCTTTTGCGAGTTGCGAAACGTCTAGCAAACCCCCTTGTCTGTGTGCCAGCATGGTCCATAAGCGACGCAAGGTTTGCGCAGGCAGGCGGGCGCCATAGCTTGGCAAATCGCGCTCTAAATAGGTGGTGATGAGGTTTTGTCGCCACGCCAAACTCTTGGCTGTACTCGTGGCCAACAGGCTAGCCGGAAAACCACCGCGCAACCACAGCGCGCCTTGGTGTTCGGCGTCAACTTCAAGCCAATGCAAGGGGCTCAGCTCTAGGTATGCCACACGGCCAGCGAGACTTTCGCCTGATTGGCGCAATAACTCGCCACTGGCTGAACCCAAAAGCAAAAAACGGCCCGTTTCTATTCCCGCACGGCGGCCTTCATCGATCAAGCTGCGCAATACGGGAAACAACTCGGGCATGTGCTGCACTTCGTCCAAGATGACGAGTTTGTCTGGGTGGAGAGACAAATAGGCTTCGGGATCTGTGAGTTTTTGTAGATCGCTGGGGCGCTCAAGGTCAAGATAAATGCAATGGGGCTCTTTGCCTTCCCCAATTTTGCGAGCCAGCGTTGTCTTGCCTACTTGACGCGCACCCAAGAGAACCACAGCTGGATAGTCAGCTAATGCGGCTTCAAGGTGAGGGGACAGATGGCGACTGAACATCCATGTATTTTACGGATTTAATTCCGTGTTTTGCATGGTTTTATACTAAAGTGCGATTTAAATTTTCCAGCACACGGCGGTAAATATTTTTAAGCGGTTCGATATCAGCGACGCTGACATGTTCAT
>CAMDAN010000003.1 GCA_945888535.1 Bordetella parapertussis | reverse complement strand
AGCGGTTTAAGGTCGCATCACCAACCACATAATCTCCACGAATCAGCAAGGCAAGATCAGGTCCGACAAAGGGAACCGCCGCAAACAAGTTCACGATCACTTGTGCGCCCCAATAGCTCATTTGGCCCCATGGAAGAAGGTACCCCATGAAAGCCTCGGCCATCAAACACAAGAAAATGCCACACCCAAAAAGCCAAACCAGCTCACGCGGCTTGCGGTAGCTTCCGTAGATCAGCCCACGGAACATGTGCATATAAATCACGACAAAGAAGGCCGAGGCTCCGGTGGAGTGCATATAGCGAATCAACCAGCCCCAAGGAACGTCGCGCATGATGTACTCGACAGAACCAAACGCCAAAGCAGCATCAGGTTTGTAGTGCATCACCAAGAAAATTCCCGTGACGATTTGAATCACCAACACAAAGAGTGCGAGGGATCCAAAAATGTAGAAAAAGTTGAAGTTTTTCGGAGCGTAATACTGACCTAAGTGCTCGTTGTAAAGCTTGCTCAAAGGGAATCGGTTGTCAACCCAGTTCAGCAACTTTGCGCCTGCGGGCGCGTTCGGGGATATTTCTTTCATTTCAGCCATGGGGTACTCCGAATCAGGCTTGGGTATCTTCGCCAATCAGCAGCTTGCTGTCGGAGAGGTACATGTGTGGCGGAATTTCCAAGTTGTCTGGCGCAGGTTTGTTTTTGTAAACGCGTCCTGCCATGTCAAAGGTCGAACCGTGGCAAGGGCAGAGGAAACCGCCTTTCCAGTCATCTGGCAAAGAAGCTTGTGCGCCGAGTTGAAACTTATCGGAAGGCGAGCAACCCAAATGGGTACAAATACCCACAGTGACGAGAAACTCGGGCTTGATAGAACGGCCTTCGTTACGTGCGTACACAGGGGTGAACTCATCTTGCTTGCGCTTGGAATCAGGGTCTGCGAGTTGGCTATTGAGTGTGTTCAAGGTCGCCAACTGCTCCGGGGTGCGCCGAACAATCCAAACGGGCTTGCCGCGCCACTCTACGGTTATTTTTTCACCGGGTTTGATCGCGGAAATATCGACTTCAACCGCTGCGCCAGCTGCTTTGGCTCGCTCAGAGGGCTGAAATGTGCTTACAAAAGGAACGGCGGTTGCTGCTGCGCCAACGATACCTGTACAGGTGGACGCAATGATCCAAGTCCGTTTACTGGGGTCAGCCGGCGTGTGGCCAGCGAGGGTGTCACTCATGAGAATCCTCAAGAAAAATCACTACTAGGGAAGACCGCTATTGTAGCGGAGAGCAAAGTCAGGCTAGCTTCACGGCCATTCGCACAGCCGCTAACAAGCTAGCGGCGTCCGCAAGACCCTGCCCGGCGATGTCAAAAGCCGTCCCATGGTCTGGGCTGGTTCGCACCAAAGGGAGGCCTAAAGTGACATTCACGCCCTGTTCGACGCCCAAATACTTCACAGGGATCAGTCCTTGATCGTGGTACATCGCAATAACCACATCAAACTCCGCTAATTTTCCAGTCGCTGCACGGGCTCGCATAAAAACGGTATCTGGAGCCCACGGGCCACTGACATCGCAGCCTTGGGATTGGGCCGTTTGGATGGCCGGCGCAATCACGTCGATTTCTTCTCGCCCAAACATGCCACCTTCCCCCGCGTGGGGGTTTAAGCCTGCCACTGCTATACGCGGTGTACGCCCGAGCATCCTACTTAGCGCTTGGTGGGTGATTTGAATGGTTTGCAACACGTTGTCATGCGTCACCGCCGCCAAGGCCTCGCGCAAAGACAAATGAATACTGACCAACACCGTTCGCAACTCGTCATTGGCTAGCATCATGCGAACCGGCATCTCTGCAATAGGTCGATTTAAGTGCTGCGCTGCAAGGGCTTGTAAAAGCTCGGTGTGTCCGGGGTACTGTTGGTAAGGCTCTCCAGCGGCTGCCAGTGCTTCTTTGTTGATCGGCGCTGTCACCAAGGCTGCGACCTCGCCGCGGAGTGCAGCTTGCGCGGCCCACGTGACGCAGCGCCCAGCAAATTCCCCCGCCAATGGACTCACTTGCCCCCAAGAAACCGGTTTTAAAGTCTCGCCCACTTGCAAAACAGGAATCACCTTTTCATTTCGTGCGAGAACTTCCTGCGGCTGTGAGATTCGAGCCGCTGTCCAAGATAAAGACTTTTCTTTGTCAATTAATTCACACGCCCGTTGCATCACAGCGAGGTCTCCGGCCACAAAACAGTTGCGCATCAAGGCAGGCTCCTGCGCAAAGGCTTTGGCAATAATTTCAGGCCCAATGCCGGCAGCGTCGCCCATGGTGATGGCGATCCATGGACTTTTTTTTCCTTCAGAAGACGAAGGAAGATCGCTCATGCCGGATTCTCAATATCAATGAACACATGGGTCATCCCCATCTGCTGCGCAACGTGCGCTGCCAATGCCGGCGCCCCGTATCGCTCACTGGCGTGGTGACCACAAGCCAAAAATGAAACGCCGCATTCACGGGCGTAGTGGGCTTGGGGTTCTGAAATTTCGCCGGTTAAGAACGCATCGACCCCCGCTGCAATCGCAGCTTCAAAATAGCCTTGCGCCCCACCAGAACACCACGCGACACGCCGGATCGGCCCTGCGCGTCCTTCGACAAGTTGAACTGTGCGGCCCATCACCGCCTGCACATGGTCAGCGAGCGCCTGAGCGCTGGAAAAACCTGGGGCGGCTGGCGTACCTTGCCAACCTAACTGTTGCTCACCAAATCGCCCGTCGCCAACAAACCCCAATCGCTCACCCCACTGCGCGTTATTGCCCCAAAGAGGATGGGCGTCGAGCGGCAAATGGTAGGCGTAGAGGTTGATGTCATGCGCAAGCAATAAAGCCAGCCGCTTGCGCATCCATCCCGTCACACGCCCATCTTGGCCGCGCCAAAACAGGCCGTGGTGCACAAAAATAGCGTCTGCTTGTTCTGCGATAGCGGTTTCAATGAGCGCCTGGCTGGCGGTCACACCAGAGACGATTTTTTTAATTTCTGCCCGCCCTTCAACCTGCAGCCCATTGGGGCCATAGTCCTTGAAACGGTCTGGCTCTAGCAACGCATCAAATGCACTAAGGAGTTCTTGGCGGTCTGTCATTCCCTAATTATCCGACCACTTGGGGTCGAAAATTGAAAACCCTTTTGTGAACCCTCTTGTGTAAGGGTCTCAGGCCTACAATTTAGCCCTTGGCTGCCCCCGGGGTGCAGCGTCTAATGGACACCGCAATGAATCGTTTTTGGCTTTTGTTTTCTCAAACTGTCACCGTGCTTCTGGCAAGCTATTTTGTGGTGGCTACTTTGAAGCCCGAATGGACCCGACCAGCAACGACCGCCAGCACCTCAGTGGCATTATTAGAAGCGCCTACAACGCTTTTCAATGACGCTCCTCAAGGAAGTTTCCGCTTGGCTGCAAAAAGAGCGTCTCTCGCAGTTGTCAGTATCAGTACCCGCAAGGACGCCCGAAAAAACAAACTCGGAACCGATCCCTGGTTGCGCTTTTTTAACGGCGACCCCGAAAACGCTCCCTCTGGCGGCTTAGGCAGCGGAGTGATTCTGAGCAGTACTGGATACATCCTCACAAATAACCATGTGATCGAAGGTGCGGATGGAATTGAGGTGGTTTTAAACGATGGGCGGCGTTCGCAAGCGAAAGTCATCGGCACCGATCCGGACAGCGATCTGGCCGTTCTCAAAATTGAGCTCGACAAACTGCCCGTCATTGTTTTGGGTGACTCTGACGCCCTTCAAGTAGGGGATCAAGTTTTAGCGATTGGCAATCCATTTGGCGTAGGCCAAACGGTTACCAGTGGCATTGTGAGTGCGCTTGGGCGCAATCAGCTAGGCATCAACACGTTTGAGAACTTTATCCAAACCGATGCAGCGATCAACCCCGGCAACTCAGGCGGCGCACTGGTGGATATCCAAGGCAACTTACTAGGCATCAATACCGCGATTTACTCCCGATCTGGGGGCAGCATGGGGATTGGTTTTGCCATTCCGATAGCAACCGCAAAACAAGTCCTCGAGAGCCTTGTGAAGGATGGCAAGGTAACGCGCGGTTGGATTGGCGTAGAGCCCAACGACCTTTCTGCTGAACTGGCCGAGGCGTTTGATACCGCCACAAGCAGCGGCGTGATTATTACGGGCGTTTTGCAAAACGGCCCTGCTGCGCAGGCCGGATTACGACCGGGGGACATCATTCTCACGATTGAGGCAAGCCCGATTCAGAACGTCACGCAGATGTTGTCCAAAGTCGCCGGCTTAGCGCCCGGCAAAAGCGTCACATTCACGGTTCAACGCAAGCAGCAAAAACTGGCACTCAATATCACCCCGGGAACCCGGCCCAAACCTAGAGCCGTAGCGCCTTAGCCAAGACTAGCTGCCGGCGCTCGCTTTGGTTTCTTCTTTCGCAACCGGTTCTTCAGGAGCGTCTTCCTCCTCGATAGGCGCTGCAGTGTGGCGAATAAAAAACTGGGCCGACCAAATGCCGATTTCGTACAAGATACACATCGGTATCAAAAGTGCCAACATCGAAACCGGATCAGGCGGGGTCACCAAACCCGCCACAGCTGCAGCAGCAACCACAAAATAGGACCGGAATTTTTTCAGCTGTTCCACTGAAACAATTTTCATTCGGGCCAATATCACCACCACGATGGGCACTTCAAAAGCCACGCCAAAAGCAATAAACATGGTGATCACGAAATCAAGATAGGCCTCAATATCAGGGCTCACCGCCACAGAACTAGGCGCCATTTTTTGAATCGCCGGGAAGGCCTGCCCGAATACAAAAAAGTAACAAAACGCAGCGCCGGTGTAAAAAAGCAAGGTGCTAGCCGTTAGCAAGGGCATGACAAGATTTTTCTCGTGGCGGTACAAGCCCGGGGCAACAAAGGCCCACATTTGGTAAAGAATCCAAGGCAAGGCCACCGCGATAGCCGCCATGACAGACACTTTAATAGGCACCAAAAAGGGCGACACCACGCCCACGGCAATCATCTTGGAGCCCTCTGGCAAAGAGCGAACCAAGGGCATCGCCAAGAAGTCATACAACGCTGATGGGCCGGGATAAAACACCAACACCAAAAAAATGATCGCTATGCCATAAATGGCTTTAAGTAGGCGATCTCGCAGTTCAAACAGGTGTTGGACGAACGGTTGCTCCGTGCCTTTGAGTTCATCGTCTGTAGATTTGGGTTCGGTCATGGATTCACTTTAGGGGGCCGAAACCGCGCCACACGGGCTGCGCCTGACAAAGCTTTGGTTCGCAAGCCCTCTCGGGCCTTGTACCAGCGTGGGGTAACGTTGATTTTGATACGCCAACGTTTTTTTACGTTTCGGTAGGGCGTCGTATAGGGCTCAGACAGCGTTTCCCCGGCCATTTGAACCGCTTCACTCCACTGGGCTTCAAATTCACTGGACGTGGTTTGAATGGAGTTTTCTACCTCTTTTCCCGCGTCCTCAACCGCTTCTTTCATCTTCTTCAACGCGTCAAGATCCATCGAGCGGTTGACCTCTTCTTTGACATCGGCCACATAGCGCCGTGCCCGCCCCAAGAGAGCGCCCAGCGTTTTGGCTAATCCGGGGAGCTTGTCAGGGCCGATGACGATCAGGGCGATTCCGCCCACAATCGCCAGCTTGGTAACCCCAATATCAAACACGAGGACGCATCTCGGGAACGAAGAAAGTCAAATGTCGAGAAGGCTCAAAGCTTCGGCTTGGCTTCTACGTCAATCGCATCTTTGTTTGCGGTGGGCGCGGGGGCTGCGGTGTTGGCAGTGACTTGCTGCGTTGCCGCCTCCGCTGCCTTTTCCTCGTTTTGTTTCATGCCGTCTTTGAAGCCCTTGACCGCACCACCCAAATCAGCGCCGATATTGCGTAATTTCTTAGTGCCAAAAATAACCACAATGATGACCAAAAAAATGATCAGGTGTGTTGTTGATAAACCCATGTTGCTTTCTCCTAAGGAATGAATCGAATTCTAGCTTGCGCTAACCGCGCAGCCAAGGGCGCGTTCCGCCCATCACGTGAAAGTGCAGATGCCTGACTTCCTGGCCGCCCTCGGTGCCAGTATTGGTTACCAAGCGATAACCCCCATTTGGATAAGGGTTACAGCCCTCTTGCAGAGCCAATTTCGGCACCAAACCCAATATGCGCCCGAGTAAGCCTTCGTGCTGCTCAGTCACTTGGGCCATCGAGGGGAGATGGAGTTTTGGAATGATTAAAAAATGTACGGGCGCCCAAGGCGCGATGTCATGAAACGCGTAAATTTCATCGTCCTCGTACACCTTGCGCGAGGGAATCTGGTGGCTTGCAATTTTGCAAAACAGGCAATCGGGATCGTGTTGCGGGTGGGTCATGGCTCTAACTTCTCCCTGGCAATGGCTTTACGAAGCGCTTTTTCTTCCATCCCACTGGTTCCTTCGCGGCGCTCTAATTCAGCAATCACTTCGGCCGGGGTTAAACCGTAATGGGCTAAGGCAATCAGAGTATGAAACCACAAATCGGCCACTTCATAAATGACTTTCGATTTGTCGGCCCCATGGTCCACATCCTTGGCGGCCATCACGACTTCGGTGGCCTCTTCCCCGATTTTTTTAAGAAAGGCATCGGGGCCTTGGTGCAGCAAACGCGCGACATAGCTCGCCTGCGGATCGCCCCCGTTGGCAACTTTACGGCTTTCAATCACAGCCGCCAGACGCATTAACGCGTCTGCGGTCGAGGAAAGGGGCTGGGAAGTTTGGGACATGGTGTTACTTATAGATTGTGTCGGGATTTTTCAAAACAGGGTCAACGCTTTGCCATTGGCCGTCTTTTAAAACACTGAAAAAGCAAGAGTGGCGGCCCGTATGGCAGGCAATTCCGGGCGTATGGCCTTCTTGGGTGACGGTCAGCAACACCACGTCGTTATCGCAGTCAATTCGAATTTCATGGACAGTTTGCACATGGCCCGACTCCTCGCCCTTAAACCACAGCTTGTTGCGCGAGCGGCTGAAATACACCGCCCGCTTTAAGTTAGCCGTTTTTTCCAACGCCTCGCGGTTCATCCACGCAAACATCAGCACGTCGCCGCTGTCTTTTTCTTGGGCGATGGCGGGGACCAGCCCCTTGTCGTCCCATTTGATGTTGTCTAGCCAATTCATAGGGGGTGATCTTACTCAGTAGTGAAACCTCAATTGGACAATCTCTAGCTGATTGCCATTGCGCGTGATGGCGTTACACCCGCCTGCGCGCTGGCTCGTTGACATGAAGGAATTTGTATAGAGGTCTCGCGGCGGGGAGACTGAAATGGACTTGATAATCTGCCCGAAGTTGCCGCGATGAGTAGAGTTCAGTGACGCGCGGCATTTGTTCGCGTGCGTTGGAGGGGCAATTTAGAAGCGGTCGACTCCAGACGCTCGGCCAGCCAGACCTTAATCACAGACTGCCTTGTGACCCCCAATTTGCTCGCTTCCCGATCTAAAGAGTCAACCATCCAGGTTGGAAAATCGACGTTCACCCGTTTCTGCTCCTGGAGCACCCGCTTGGCTTTGGTCAAGTCCAAAGAAACCGTGATGTCGACGCCCTCATCAAACTGTTGCTCGAACTTTTTAGCTTTCATAAAGTGCCACCTCTTCTGTACGTGCCCGACGCACGGATATCAATCGAACATTGGTCCCTCGGTATGTAATGACGGCCGACCAATGCTTCCCATCAATCAATCCGATCACCAAATACCGAGGCTCATCATCCGTTTTTGCCGGGATTTCTAACAACATGGAGTCATTCCAAAGAGCCTGCGCTTCGACAAAATCGATACCATGCTTTGTGCGATTGAACTCGCTCTTTGTAGCGTCAAACTCGAAGGAACTCATAGTATAGAAACTATACCTTAATTGGCGTCAAATCACCAGTGGGCTTGAACTTCTAACGTTCGAGCTAACCTGGAGGCGACGGCGTGGCGCAGCTTTGTGCCACGCCGTTGGCTCTCAGGTTGAGCGAGGGGTTAGGCCTCACTACTCGCGGCATGTTTAAGTTGACTGCTTCATGGCAGTAACTTCAATCTCTATCTTCATGCGCGGGTCAAGCAGCTTGGCCGAGATCATCATTGCTGCGGGTCGAACGTCCCCGAGGTACTTCTTCAGGACTGGCCAACACTGTTCAAAGTCCTCGCCGTTCGGTAGTACGTAGGTCACCCTGACCGTGTCTGCGAGGCTAGCGCCAGCCTTGAGCAACGCTTGATCGATGTTCTTTAGACACTGCTCGGCTTGCTCAGCTACGCCTTCTTCAATGGTCATCGTTTCGTAGTTGAATCCGGTCGTACCGGAGACGAAGACGAACGGTCCTTGGGCGACTGCACGTGAGTAACCGATCTGCTCTTAAAAGACTGATCCGGAGCTGATGAGTTGGCGATTCATGATTTTGACAAAGAGTAATGAAGGAGGGGGATTGTGAGGCCTAACGTCTGAGCTCAGAGGCCGCCGAAGGCGGTCAGCTGGAGCGATGGGTTGGGCGGCACTATCGCTAGCAGATCTACTCTTTGGCCTTGCAGTCGTTCCCCTTGTACGTCCATGAGACCACGCGAGAACCCTCCAATTCAAATGTTGTCATGCACGACATGCCGATATTCATTGCTGGGCTTCCCCCAACTGCCGTTGTGTAGGCGGTATTGCCGATCACATTGGTCTGGTACGTCGGTGACGTACCTGGCAAGTAAACATTGCGCTTGGCCGAATAGACGGTGAACTTTCTGCCACCTGCCTCATACACCTGAACTGGAGGGCCCCAACTGCGAACAAGGTCAATCTCTTGGGCGCCAACCCAGGAGTTGAGAACCTTCTCGTAGCCGGCTGTGGTTGCGCAGCCTGAAAGCGCGAAGACAGCGAAGATTGCAAGGTAGCGGAACATGAGCCCTCCTGTGTAGTTGATTGGCTGTGACGCCCAACGTAATGTAGACCACAAAACCCGGTGGATACATCCGGGCAGTGTCGATACATCTTTCAGATAAATTGGCTGTAAGCCACTTGCTTGATCAGGTGGGCGAGTGCAATTGATACCCAAACTATAACCCTAAAAAAGCCACAGATTGCCTATATCGGAATCGTTTTTTATTAGTTTTATTTTCGTGCAAGACTATTGTCCTGCTGCTCTTTGTCTAACGCAACATCACAACCGCACTGGAATCCCGCGCTCCCGCATCCGCTCTTTCGCTTGCTGTACGGTGTATTCGCCGTAGTGAAAAATGCTGGCGGCCAGCACCGCATCTGCCCCGCCGATGCTCACGCCATCGGCCAAATGGTCGAGGTTGCCTACGCCGCCGGAAGCAATCACGGGAACGGGCACGAGGTCAGCCACGGCGCGGGTGAGTTGCAAATCAAAGCCGCTCTTCGTGCCGTCACGGTCCATGCTGGTGAGTAAGATTTCGCCAGCGCCGTAGTCGGCCATTTGCTTTGCCCACGCGACCGCATCCAGCCCCACGTTTTTACGGCCGCCGTGGCTGAATACGTCCCAGCCGGGGCCGACGGGCAAACCGTTGACGCCTAAACGTTGTTCGTCTTCACCGGTGCGGCGTTTGGCGTCGATGGCGACCACGATGCACTGTGCGCCGTATTTGGCTGAGGCGTCTCGGATGACTTGGGGGTTGGCTATTGCCGCAGAGTTAAAGCTCACTTTGTCTGCGCCAGCGTTAAGTAAGCGCCTGACGTCTTCCACTTGGCGCACACCGCCGCCAACCGTCAGAGGAATAAAAACCTGAGATGCCACGGCTTCAATGATGTGAAGGATGACGTCGCGGCCGTCGCTGGTCGCAGTGATATCTAAAAAGGTCAGTTCATCCGCCCCTTGGTCGTTGTAACGGGCAGCGATTTCAACCGGGTCACCGGCGTCGCGGAGTTCGACGAAGTTGACGCCTTTAACGACGCGACCGCCAGTGACGTCTAAGCAAGGAATGATGCGTTTAGCCAGCATAAGAATTATTGAAGGGTAAAACTTTGCCAACCCTGCCATTGGCCGTGGGCTGGAACATGAATAGGAGAAAAAACTTGGGCTGCTTCTACGCAAAGCATATGCGCAAAGCCGTCTGGCGGCATGTCAGCTAAGGTAGCGCAGAGGGTTGCGCCAGGATTCCAAACCACGGTCTGCGCCCAAGAGAGGCTTTGGCTTATTTCCAACGTACGAGCGCCGTCTTGTAAAACCAAAGGCTTTGGCGACGCCGCATAGACGCGGTCAAATTCACCATAAAAAGTTAGCGTCTCGCTGGCTTGGGTGTGCGCGTCGCAAACAGCGTCCCACACCGACTGCCCCTGCAAACCGCGTAAGGTGGTTGTTGAAATATCGCTGACCGCCAAGTAGGTATGCAGTGCGCCAGAAAACTGTAATTCGGTTTCGCCCAGATTGCTGACAGACAAATCCACTTTGAGTGCGTTGGGGGAAAGATGAATTTGGACTTGCGCTTGAAATTCTGCGCTCCAGAATTTTTGGGTTGCTGGCCCGTGGTTGAGCGTGAAGCCCAGAGTCATACCGGCTTCGGACACTTGGGGCTCCCCCGCTTGCCACGCCACGTTTCGCGCAAATCCGTGTTTGGGGAGCGAACCGCGCTGATTGAATTGCGGGAAGCACACAGGGATTCCGCCCCGAATGGCTCTAGCGCCATCCCACAGGTTTTTAGGACTAAGAAAAAGTTGCTCGTGTCCTTGAGAAATCCAAGACACCACCTGGGCGCCCTGCTCGGTCACTGTCAACGAATCTCCTTGGTTTAAGACCAAGGTCCAGCAGGCTTGTCCGTGGATGGTTTCCCGTGTGCAACGCGCTGGGGGCGCTTTAACCATTGAGTTCGTCAGCGCGGGCTTGGCCGGCGGCAAAGTCCAAGTCGCCGGTGTAGATCGCCCGGCCGCAAATCACACCCTCCACGCCCTCGTCTTCCACCGCGCACAGCGCCTCTATGTCCGCAAGATTACTCAAGCCGCCCGAGGCAATCACAGGGATCGTTAGGGCTTGGGCCAGTTTGACCGTGGCTTCGATATTGATGCCGCTGAGCATGCCGTCGCGCCCAATATCGGTGTAGATAATCGATTCGACGCCGTAGTCTTCGAATTTTTTTCCTAAATCGACGACATCGTGGCGGGTAAGCTTGCTCCAGCCATCGGTGGCGACTTTGCCTTCTTTGGCATCTAGACCCACGATGATGTGGCCGCCAAACGCAGTACACGCATCTTGTAAAAAGCCGGGGTTTTTTACTGCGGCCGTTCCGATGATGACGTAACGCAAGCCCGCGTCTAAGTAACGCTCAATCGTGTCCAGGTCGCGGATTCCGCCGCCGAGTTGAACGTCGATCTCACTGCCCACTTCTTTCAAAATTTTACGGATCGCCACTTCGTTTTTAGGGTGGCCCGCGAATGCGCCATTGAGATCCACCAAATGCAAACGCCGCGCCCCTTTGTCGACCCAACTGCGGGCCATGACCGCGGGGTCTTCGCCGAAGGTGGTGGATTGGTCCATATCGCCTTGTTTGAGGCGAACACAGTGGCCGTCTTTGAGGTCAATCGCAGGAATTAACAGCATGGTGCTTTAGCAGTGGGTGGTGAAAAAGGGTAAAGGAAATTGAATGGGGGCGTTGAGCCAATGGTGTGCAACGGCGCTAAATAGAGGCTCAGGGATTCCATCGCAAGAAGTTACGGTATAGGGCTAAACCTTGTTGGGCGCTTTTTTCAGGGTGGAATTGGGTTGCGAAAATATTATCGCGCGCAATGGCCGAGGTAAAGCGGGAACCGTAGTCCGTTTCGCCTGCAGTGTGGCGAACTTCCAACGGACGGGCGTAATAACTGTGGACAAAGTAAAAGTGGCTCCCATCCGGGACGTCTCCCCAGACAGGGTGTTTGGTCCCGCCAGGAGCGCTTTGCCAAACCTGGTTCCAGCCCATTTGGGGAACTTTGTAGCGGCTGCCATCGGGCTGAATCTGGCCTTCGAGCTCAAATTTAACAACCTTCCCAGCGACCAAACCCAAACACGGGGTGTCCAATTCTTCACTGTGGTCCAGCAGCATTTGCATTCCGACGCAGACGCCCATTAACGGTTTATTCGCTGCCGCATGTAAAACCGCGGGCAACATTCCAGAGTCATGGAGTTCGCGCATACAGTCACGCATCCCGCCTTGGCCTGGCAAAACCACCCGCTCTGCGGCCATGACTTCTTCAGGCGTTCGGGCCCAGACCGTTTCGACCCCTTCGCCTTGTGCCGCATGCATCACCGCTTGCGTTACAGAACGCAGATTACCCATTCCGTAATCCACTATCGCCACTGTTTTCATCGTTAGAGGGAACCCTTGGTCGAAGGAATCGTGCCCAAAGCACGCGGGTCTAATTCGATGGCGCTGCGCAATGCGCGGGCGAACGCCTTGAATACGGTTTCTGCTTGGTGGTGGGCGTTTTCGCCTTTGAGGTTGTCGATATGCAGCGTGACGCCCGCATGGTTGACAAAGCCTTGGAAAAATTCATGGGCGAGCTGGGTATCAAACGCGCCGACCATCCCGCTTTTAAAGGGAACATGCATTTCTAAACCAGGGCGGCCTGAAAGGTCCATCACCACGCGAGACAAGGCTTCATCCAGCGGGACATAGGCGTGGCCGTATCGACGGATTCCTTTTTTGTCGCCCAGCGCTTTCAAAACCGCTTGGCCCAAGGTGATTCCCACGTCTTCTACCGTGTGGTGGCCGTCAATATGCAGATCGCCTTCAGCATGAATCTCTAAATCGATCAAACCATGGCGGGAAATTTGGTCGAGCATGTGGTCAAAAAAGCCAATGCCCGTGGACAGTTTGGACTGGCCTGTTCCGTCAAGATTGACTTTGACGCGAATACGGGTTTCAGCTGTATTGCGCGTAACTTCAGCAATACGCGATTCAGGAGAATGGGACAGAGTCATACAGAGACCTTCATTGCTGCAAGCAGCTGGGTATTTTCTTGGGCAGTTCCAACGGTCAAACGCAAACAGTTTGCCAGTAATGGGTGCATTTTAGAAACGTTCTTGATCAGCACACCTTGGGCTTTTAAACCTTCAAAGGTTTTGGCGGCATCGGGCACCCGAACCAAGATCATGTTGGCTTCGCTCGGAAAAGGCTTTACGCCGGCTAAGGCGGCCAATTCTTTCAAGAGGCGAGCACGCTGCTCGCGCAGGTCTTTGGCTTGTTCTGCAAACACCTCGGAGTGCTCCAGCGCGAACAGGGCGCACTCCGCGTTGAGCACACTGATGTTGTAGGGCGGGCGCACCTTGTCGATCTCGGCTACCAAAGCCTTGGGGCCAATCATGTAACCCAAGCGCACACCGGCCAGACCAAACTTGCTGAGCGTACGCATGAGCAAAACATGCGAATGGCGGGTGATGCGGTCGATGTAGCTGCGGCTGGCAAACGGCTGGTAGGCCTCGTCCATGACCACCAATCCGCCTTGCGCGCCCTGGGCCAACACGATCTTTTCGATCGTGTCGTCGTTCCAGAGGTTGCCGGTGGGGTTGTTGGGGTAGGCCAGGTAAACGATAGACGGCTTGTGCTTGGCAATAGCGGCCAGCATGGCGGCTTCGTCGATTTCAAAGTCGGCGGTGAGCGGCACGCCATGGAAAGCTAGGCCTTGCAGCTGGGCGCTCATGGCATACATGACGAAGCCGGGCAAAGGGGATAGAACGGAAGCGCCAGGTACATCGCAGGCCATGGCCAGCAAAGAGATCAATTCGTCTGAGCCGTTGCCCAGCATGATGTCGAAGCCTTCGGGCATACCTGCATAAGCAGCCAGCGCATGGCGCAGTTCGTTCACACGTTCGCCGGGGTAGCGGTTAAGCGCCAAAGCGCCTAAGCGTTCGCCCAAGGCTTTTTGCAAATCAGCGTTAAGACGGTGCGGGTTTTCCATCGCATCGAGCTTGACCATGCCCGCCGAATCCTGAATAGCGTAGGCGTGCATGGACTGCACGTCTTGGCGAATACGTTGCATCAATGAAGGATTGACAGTGCTCATTTCGAATCTCGCATCGGGGGCACTGGGTTGAGGCGCATCTCGGCGGCGCGGGCGTGGGCTTGCAGACCTTCGCCATAAGCCAGTTCGGCGGCGATGCGGCCCAGCGGCTGCGCACCGGCTTCGCTCACCTCGATCAGGCTGCTGCGTTTTTGGAAGTCATACACGCCCAACGGCGACGAAAAGCGCGCCGTACCGCTAGTGGGTAAAACGTGATTAGGGCCAGCGCAGTAGTCACCCAAAGATTCGCTGGTGAACGCGCCCAAGAAGATCGCGCCTGCATGGCGCAGCAGCGGCTCCCAGCGGTGCGGGTCGCGGCTGGAGACTTCGAGGTGCTCCGGCGCGATACGGTTGCTGAGGGCGCAGGCTTCTTCCATATTGCGGGTCAGGATCAAAGCGCCCCGGTCGTTCAAAGACTTGGTAATGATCTCGCGCCGTGGCATCTCGGGCAGCAGGCGGTCGATGGCGGCTTGAACTTCGGCGATGTACGCGGCGTCGGGGCACAGCAAAATACTTTGCGCCAGCTCGTCGTGCTCGGCCTGACTAAAGAGATCCATTGCCACCCATTCGGCGGGCGTGGTGCCATCGGCCAAGACCAAGATTTCGCTGGGGCCGGCGATCATGTCGATACCTACCGTACCGAACACGCGCTTTTTGGCGCTGGCCACATAGGCGTTGCCCGGGCCGGTGATCTTGTCTACTTTGGGAATGGTGGCCGTGCCATAAGCGAGAGCCCCAACGGCTTGCGCACCGCCCAAGGTGAAGGCGCGACTCACACCGGCCACACAAGCGGCGGCCAGCACCAGCGGGTTACGCACGCCTTGCGGGGTAGGCACCACCATAATGATCTCTTGCACCCCAGCCACATGGGCCGGAATCGCGTTCATCAACACCGAAGAGGGATATGCAGCTTTACCGCCGGGAACATAAATACCCACACGGTCAAGCGGCGTAACTTTTTGGCCCAGCAGCGTGCCGTCTTCGTCGCGATAAGACCAGCTTTCGCCAGACGCTTTCTTTTGCGCCTCGTGGTATTGGCGCACACGGGAAGCAGCCGCTTGCAGAGCGTCGCGCTGTGCGGCGGGCAGGCTGTCAAGTGCGGCTTGTAACTCAGTTTGGGTGATCTCCAGCGCTTTCACCTCAGGGGCTTGAAGGCCGTCAAAGCGTTGGGTGTAATCCAAAACCGCCGCGTCACCGCGCTGCTTCACATCGGCCAAGATGTCGGCCACGCGCTGCTCGATAGCGGCGTCGGTGTCGGCAGACCAATGCAGGCGGCTTGCGAAATCCACCTCAAACTGCGCATCTGCAGTCGACAGTCGCAAGGGTTTAGCAGAGAGAGGGACAGAACGCATGTGGGCGCTTTAAAACTTTAGACTTTTCCTACGGCGCTGGCAAACGCATCGATGATTTTTCGCATCGGTTCGCGCTTGAGCTTCAACGCCGCTTGGTTCACGACCAGCCGGGAGCTGATGTCCATGATGTGCTCAACCTCTACCAAGCGATTGGCCTTGAGGGTGTTGCCCGTTGAGACCAAATCAACAATAGCATCCGCCATACCCACCAATGGCGCGAGCTCCATGCTTCCGTAGAGCTTGATGAGGTCAACGTGGACCCCTTTATTGGCAAAAAACTCTCTCGCTATCGCCACGTATTTGGTCGCGACTTTCAACCGCGAGCCTTGGCGTACCGCTGAGGCGTAATCAAAGTCAGCACGCACTGCCACACTGATGCGGCATTTTGCAATGTCTAAATCCAAAGGCTGGTACAGACCTGCCCCGTTGCCAGCGCCACCCCAGTCGCTACCGTGCTCTAGCAAAGTGTCTTTGCCTGTGATGCCCATGTCAGCCCCACCGAACTGAACGTAGGTGGGAACATCGGTGGCACGCACGACCAAGACCCGAACGTCGGGCTGGTTGGTTTCAAGGATTAACTTTCGCGATTTTTCAGGGTCGTCCAAGACCTGAATCCCTGCCGCACGAAGCAGGGGCAGGGTTTCTTCAAAAATACGGCCTTTGGACAAGGCGAGTGTGATCATGGTCGGCTCGCTTTAGTGGGGGTGGCTATCGGGTTCGCTCAATGTCTGCGCCCAAGGCGCGTAATTTAGTTTCCATTTGATCGTATCCGCGGTCAAGGTGGTAAATACGGTCAACCATCGTTTCGCCCTCTGCCACTAAACCGGCAATCACCAAAGACGCCGAGGCCCGCAAATCGGTCGCCATCACGGTGGCACCAGAGAGCTTCGCTACGCCTTCGACCAAGGACACCTTGCCTTCAATTTGAATCTGAGCGCCCAAACGAACCAACTCGTTGACATGCATAAAGCGGTTTTCAAAGATCGTCTCTGTCACTTTAGACGCGCCGTGAGAAATGCTATTCAAAGCCATGAACTGGGCTTGCATATCGGTAGGGAAACCGGGGTACTCGGTGGTTCGGAAATTTTGTGCCTTCAAACGCCCAGACGATTGCACACGGATACCGCCATCGACGGCCACCACCGTTGCACCTGCAGCTTGCAATTTTTCAATCACCGCGTCTAAGTGGTCCGCGCGCCCATGGCGCAAAAGAACATCGCCACCGGTTGCCGCCACCGCACACAAAAACGTTCCGGCTTCGATGCGGTCAGCAACCACTTGGTGGGTGCATCCATGCAAAGCGTCAACGCCTTGAATGCGGATACGGCTGGTGCCGTGGCCCTCAATCCGAGCGCCCATCGCAATCAGCATTTCTGCTAAGTCAGAAATTTCAGGCTCTTGGGCGGCGTTTTCTAAAATCGTTTCGCCTTGGGCCAGCGCAGCGGCCATCATGAAATTTTCAGTTCCCGTAACGGTAACCATGTCGGTGGTGATGCGAGCGCCATGCAGCCGGGTGAGACCCGACTCCAAGCCAGCGAGCATATAACCATGCTCAACCGCGATCTTCGCCCCCATCAAAGTCAGGCCCTTGAGATGCTGGTCTACCGGGCGAGAACCTATTGCACAACCACCCGGCAGCGACACCTTGGCGTGGCCGAATCGGGAAAGCAAGGGGCCCAGCGCTAAAACGGAGGCGCGCATGGTTTTCACCAACTCATACGGCGCTTCTGCCGTGATCGGCTCTGCGGCCTGAAGTGTGACGATACTCGCCTCACCCTGCTCAACTTGCACACCCATATTGCGAATGAGTTTGAGCATGGTAGAGACATCTTGAAGGCGAGGCACGTTACGCAGAGTGACGCGCTCAGGCGTCAAAAGCGCTGCACACAACTCGGGCAAGGCGGCGTTTTTTGCGCCTGAAATCAGCACTTCGCCGTTTAAGGGACGACCACCGCGAATGCGTAATTTGTCCATGGTATTTAGGCCGAAGCGGCAGGTTGCTGCGCCCACTCCGCAGGTGTGAAAGTTTTCATTGAAAGCGCGTGCACTTCGTCGGTTTGCATGCGGTTTCCCAAGGTGGCGTAGACCTGCTGATGGCGGGCGATCGGGCGCTTGCCTTCAAAGGCAGTCGAGACGATGGTGGCATACCAATGGCGACCGTCACCTTCCAAATGGCAATGCGAGCAAGGCAGCCCTGCGGTGATCAAACTTTTTAATTGGTCTGGAGTCATAGTGGTTTTAAAAAAATTAGCTTCGAAGTTTGTAACCGCTGCGCAAAAGAGACAAAGCCAACACACTGACCGCCAACAAAGATGCGCCTACGACGCTCATGCTGAGCCACGGCGAGACATCACTCACACCAAAAAAGCCGAATCGAAATCCATCGATCATGTAAAAGAATGGGTTGAAGTGGCTGACGGTTTGCCAAAAGGCGGGGAGCGAATGAATAGAGTAAAAAACGCCGCTGAGGAACGTCATGGGCATCACCACAAAATTTTGGAAGGCTGCAAGCTGATCGAATTTCTCAGCCCACAATCCCGCAATCAAACCCAGGGTGCCCATCAGCGCTGCGCCCATAACGGCGAAAGCCAGAATAAAAAATGGCTGCTCAAAACTGACACTGGTAAACAAGGCGGAGATGACAAAGACCCCCGCACCTACAACCACACCCCGCACCACCGCCGCACCCACATAGGCCACAAACCAATGCCAATACGACAAAGGGGTGAGCAACAAAAATACCAGGTTGCCCATCACCTTGCTCATGATCAGCGAAGACGAGCTGTTAGCAAAGGCGTTTTGTAAAAGACTCATCATTGCCAAGCCTGGCACCAAGAAAGCGGTGTAGCTCACTTGGTCGTAGACCTTGACGTGGTCTTCTAAAGCGTGGCCAAAAATAAGCAGGTACAACATCGCTGTCAGCACAGGACCCGCAATTGTTTGGAAAGCCACCTTCCAAAAACGCAAAATTTCCTTGTACAAAAGGGTTTGCCAACCGGTCATACCAAGGCCTCTTGCGATTGAGCGATGGATGCAGGTGGTTTAGCTTGACCAGAATTTTTTTTCATCACATCCAAAAACACATCTTCTAAATCAGCCTTTCGGATTTCAACATCTTGGGCCACCAAACCGCTTTCTCTTACCGCCGTGAGAAAGCCTTCAATTTCCAGGGCATCGTGCGCCGGAAATTGAACGATGCGGCCCGTGATACGGGCTTGGTCGGCCAAGATTTTCGGCAACACGCCATCCACCTTAAAACGCAAAACATTGCTCGATGCCGCTTTGAGAAGTTCGCTGGTACGGTCTAAAGCCACGATACGGCCTGACTTCAGCATGGCGATTCGGCCACACAAGGCTTCCGCTTCTTCCAAATAATGGGTGGTGAGCAAAACGGTATGGCCTTGCTTATTGAGTTTTACAATGAACTGCCAAAGGGTTTGTCGCAACTCGACATCGACGCCTGCAGTGGGCTCATCCAACACGATCACCGGGGGCTTATGGACCAGGGCTTGGGCGACCAACACGCGGCGCTTCATGCCGCCCGAGAGTTGGCGCATATTGGCATCGGCTTTGTCGCTCAAGCCAAGACTCTCAAGCAGCTCATCGATCCATGCGTCATTGTTCTTGACGCCAAAGTAGCCAGATTGAATGCACAAAGCCTCGCGTACATTAAAAAAGGGATCGAAGACCAACTCTTGCGGCACAACGCCCAATTTACGCCGAGCTTGCGCAAAATCACTTTGCACATTGCTCCCTAAAACACTGGCCCGCCCTGAAGAAGGTCGGGTTAAACCCGCCAACATGCTGATCATTGTGGTCTTGCCAGCCCCGTTGGGCCCGAGTAAGCCGAAAAACTCACCCTCCTCGATATCGAGGCTGACCCCATCAACGGCTAGAAAAGTAGCGCCAGTAGGTCCTTTGGGGGACGGATAGGCTTTGGAAATGGATTGAAAAGAAATAGCAGGCATGAAGGGCGCAATTTTACGCCCAGAAGCCTAAGCTTTAAGGCGCAAGGCCAATAGGGGACGGTGCGTCTGAAATCAAGTCTTGGACACCGTAAACCGATGCCAGCACTTTCAGCTGTTCGGGCAGGCCCTTTAAGCGCAAGTCCTTGCCCGCCAGCGCAGTACTTCGGCGCAACTCCAGCAGCACCGCTAGTGCGCAGGAGTCAAACGAAGTCAGAGCCGATGCATCGACCACGATGGGGGATGCTGAAGTGGCCACTCCCGCCTGAAGTTCCTGCAGGCACGCCTGCGCTTGCGGGTGCATTAAGGTTTGAGGCAAACGCAACACATCAACCTTTTTTAGCAGTGGTGTTGGTCTTATTACGCGCCACCAAAGAATCAATCAAACCGTCAATGCCTTTGGTATTGATGATCTGGGTGAATTGGCTTTTGTAGGTTTCAACCAACCACACACCCAAAACGTTGCTGTTGTAGATTTTCCAACCCGATCCTTCGTTTGGCGTTCTTTCCATTCGGTACTCCAATTGAATTGGGTCGGTCCCGCCGCGGACTTCGGTACGCACAATAACTTCTTTATCCTCTGGGGCAATACGAACGGGTTTGATAAATACCACCTGATCGCTGACCTGCGACAAGGCGCCCGCGTAGGTTCTAACCAACAAGATCTTGAACTCGTCTTGTAAACGTTTTTGCTGTTCCGGCGTAGCTTGACGCCACGCTGGGCCCACGGCTGATGACGTCATCCGCTGAAAATCGACGCTGGGCATGATGCGGGTGTCGACCAAAGTGATCACCCGGGCGATATCGCCAGAACGCATGCCTTTGTCTTTTTTGATGGTGTCGAGCACATCGACGGACAAACGTTTAACAAATGCGTCCGCAGTTTCATCTTCGGCATGCGCAAAACTTGGCAAAGCCAAGATTGCCACCAAGGCGCACACCACCGACCACACCCGAATCCAGCTGCTATTTTTTAAAACCATTTTTTATCCCTTTGTTACCTTTGTAGATATTCTAGGGTTTTACAACAATCTCTTCAGGCGGATTGCCATTGAACTGCCGATACCGCTGACGCTGCAAATAAGCATCTCGGGTGAAAGAGTACGGGTCTAACGCCGCCCCGTCCATCACATCGGTCACTTTCAAGTAGATGGCGCGATCATCCACAAAATTCAAAACGGTCAAGCTGGTGCGTAAATTTTCATTACCGATTTGATTTACCAGATTGGCTTGTCGATCCAAAGGCAAGACCACAACTTCGCGCAGCGTATAGGGGCCCAGCAGAGGCAACACCACGTAGGGACCCGGACTCACGCCCCAACGCCCCAAAGTGACGCCGAAATCGGCAGGATTTTTTTCCAAATTCAAATCTGTTGCCACATCGATGACGCCCAAGACCCCCGCCGTGCTATTGACAAGAACACGACCAAAACTGTCTTTAGCCGCACGGCCTTCTAGCGTGATGGCATGGTTAAAACCAGACCAGACATCGGACAAATTACCAAAGAAGTTGGAAACGCCTTTACGGACCCAATAGGGAAGTCCGTCTCGGTAGGCAATAGCCACCGGCCTGAGAACGCTGCGGTCTAGGGCATCGTTGAGACCATACACATTTCGATTCAAAGACTCCCAAGGATCGCGTGGGTCTGGGTTGAGGTTAGGGACGCTCGCACAGGCTTGCAATAAAACCAACAAGCCAAAAACTAAAAACCGCATGCTTATTCCTGGGCTTTGCCAGTGCTGTCAGCAGCTTTGCTATAAAGGAATTGACTAATCAAATTTTCAAGCACGACGGCGGACTGGGTGTTGGTCAGGGAGTCCCCGGCCGTCAGTATTTTTTCATCTGCGCCGGCTTCAATGCCAAGGTACTGTTCGCCGAGCAAGCCGCTGGTCAAAATCTTCAAAGAGCTATCTTTTGGGAAAGCATACTGTTGTTGCATCGCCAAGGTCACACGGGCCTGAAAGGTTTTGTCGTCAAAAATAATTTTTTCGACCCGCCCCACCACCACGCCTGCGCTACGCACCGCCGCTTTGGGTTTGAGTCCACCCACATTGTCAAACTTAGCAGTCACCGAATAGGTGGCCTGAAAGTTCAAGCTGAGCAAGTTGGCAGACTGCAGGGCCAAAAACAAAATGGATACTGCACCAATCAGTACAAACAATCCAACCCACACATCATTTTTAGAGCGCTGCATGCAACACCTTTCATTAAATCGTAAACATCATGGCGGTCAGAATAAAGTCCAGCCCCAGCACTGCCAAGGAAGCGACAACGACGGTTCGCGTCGTAGCACTGGCCACACCCTCGGGGGTGGGTTGCGCCTCGAAACCTTGCAATAAAGCGACGAAGGTGACAGTAAAACCAAACACGATGCTTTTAATCACCCCGTTACCCACGTCTTTCCAGACATCCACGCCGCCTTGGATCTGACTCCAAAAAGAGCCTGAATCCACCCCAATCATTAAAACGCCAACCACCCAACCGCCAATAATTCCCATGGCGCTGAAAACTGCAGCAAGCAAGGGCATCGAAATCACCCCCGCCCAAAACCGCGGCGCCAAGACGCGTTGTACCGGGTCCACCGCCATCATTTCCATCACGCTGAGTTGCTCACCCGCTTTCATCAAACCTATTTCTGCTGTGAGGGACGTTCCAGCACGTCCAGCAAATAACAGCGCCGTAACGACTGGGCCGAGTTCCCGTACCAAACTCAAAGTCACCAGCAAGCCCAAGGCCTCCGAGGAGCCGTAGCGCTGCAGGGTGTAGTACCCTTGCAGGCCAAAAACAAAACCCACGAAAAGGCCAGAAACCGCAATGATGGCAAGCGAATAGTTACCTAAAAAATGGATTTGATCGCGAATCAAAGCAAAGCGACGCAAACTGGAGGCGAAGGTTTTTAATAGACGAACAAAAAGCCTCGCTCCATAGCCCAAACCTGCCATCTGACGGCGCATCGCAAAGCCAATATCTGCTAATTTCTGCCCGTTCATCGCGTCGCTCCCACACCAAAATCTTCTTCTACGCTGACACCGGGGTAATGAAAACGCACCGGGCCGTCAGGCAAAGCATTTACATACTGATAAACCAAGGGGTCTTGGCTCTTACGTACTTCGTCAGGCGTTCCTTGAACCGCGATTTTGCCGTTGGCCAAAATAATGACATGGTCAGCAATCGCAAAGGTTTGCTCGAGCTCATGCGACACAAAAATACTGGTCAGGCCCATCGAGTCATTGAGCTGACGAATCAATCGCGCAGCTGTTCCCAAAGAAATGGGATCTAAACCGGAAAAAGGCTCGTCATACATCACCAGCTCAGGGTCCAAGGCAATCGCCCGGGCCAAAGCAATGCGCCGCGCCATCCCGCCAGAAACCTCACTGGGCATCAAATCACGCGCTCCGCGCAAACCGACGGCATTGAGTTTCATCAAAACAATATCGCGAATGAGACTTTCAGACAAAAGGGTGTGCTCGCGCAATGGAAATGCCACATTTTCGAAAACAGACAAATCAGCAAACAATGCGCCGAATTGAAAAAGCATGCCCATGCGCCGGCGGGCCGCATACAACTGCGTATGGTTCATACGGGTCACATCGTCGCCATCAAAAAGCAACTCACCCGATTGCGCGGTATTTTGTCCGCCAATTAACCGCAAAATGGTTGTCTTTCCTCCACCCGATGCGCCCATGAGAGCGGTGACTTTCCCGCGCGGAACGGTCAATGAAATACCATCCAGAATCACCCGCTCTCCGTAACCGAAGCGTAGGTTTTTCAGTTCAACAAGTGGGGAGTCGGTGTTTGGGGCCATAAAAGGAAAAGGCTGGGAGTTTGCCCAGCCTTTGGATCATACGGAATTTTACCGCCTCTAATAAGACATTAGCGAGGCAAATCACTGACTTCCATCAAGAACTCATCAACTGCCCGAGCAGCTTGTCGGCCTTCGCGAATGGCCCAAACCACCAAGGATTGGCCGCGACGGATATCTCCCGCAGCAAACACTTTGGGGGTGTTGGTGGCGTATCCACCCGCAAGCTCGGTAGTGGCTTTGGCGTTGCCACGGGCATCTTTTTCGACACCAAAGCCGTCCAAAACAGTGGCCACAGGGTTCACAAAGCCCATTGCGAGCAAAACCAAGTCGGCTTTGATGATTTCCTCGGTCCCAGCAACTTCAACCATCTTGCCGTCTTTCCATTCCACACGCACGGTCTTAACGCCAGTGACCTGGCCTTTTTCCCCAACAAACTCTTTGGTGGAGATAGCGAATTCGCGTTGAAGAATCCCTTTTTCCGCGCTTTCTTCGTGGCTGGAGCTGGTTCGCAATTTAAGCGGCCAATAGGGCCAAACCAAAGGCTTATCTTCTTGCTCAGGCGGCAAGGGCATCACTTCGAACTGCACCACACCCAGAGCGCCGTGGCGTGTGCTGGTGCCCACGCAGTCAGAGCCCGTGTCGCCGCCACCAATAACGACGACGTGTTTGCCGTCGGCACGAATTTGTTCTATTTTTTGGTCTTTGAGTTTGTCGCCCGCGTTGAGCTTATTTTGCTGCGGCAAGAACTCCATCGCGAAGTGAATGCCCGCCAAGTCACGACCTGGCGCGGGTAAATCACGCGACTGCTCGGAGCCACCTGTTAACAAGACCGCATCAAAATCTTTTTGCAGTTGTGCGGGTGTGATGGTCTGGGCCGCCCAGTTGGTGACCTTCGAGCCTTTAGGGAGTTCACCCACCATCACGCTGGTGCGGATAGTGACACCTTCGGCTTCAAGTTGTTGGGCCCGTCGATCGATATGAGACTTTTCCATCTTGAAGTCAGGAATGCCATAGCGCAGCAAGCCACCAATCCGGTCATTTTTTTCAAACAGTGTGACGTCATGACCGACGCGGGCGAGCTGTTGGGCCGCAGCCATTCCTGCGGGGCCCGAACCCACCACAGCCACTTTTTTGCCTGTCTTCACTTTGGGTGGCTGGGCCGTAACCCAGCCCTCGGCCCACGCACGGTCGATGATGGCATGCTCGATGGACTTGATCCCGACAGCGTCGCCATTGACATTCAAAGTACACGCGGCTTCGCACGGAGCGGGACAAATGCGGCCGGTGAATTCAGGAAAATTATTGGTGCTGTGCAGCACGTCAATCGCGTTCTTCCAATCGCCTTGGTAAACCAATTCATTGAAGTCTGGAATGATGTTGTTGACAGGGCAACCGCTGTTGCAAAACGGCGTTCCGCAGTCCATGCAGCGAGCACTTTGATCTTTAGCCTGAGATGCGTCAAGACCAATCACAAACTCTTTGTAATTTTTCAAACGCTCGGGAACGCCTTTGTAGCCCTCCTCGATACGCTCAAGTTCCATAAAACCAGTAATTTTTCCCATGATGGTTCGTCCTTATCGTGTTGGTATGCAGGGCTTAGTGAACCGCTTTGGCGGGCTTCTTAGTCACAGCTACCGAAGCCTCTGATTGGGCCATTTTTTTTGCATAAATTTCGCCCAGTGCACGCTTGTATTCTGTTGGGAATACTTTCACGAACTTGGTTCGCGCGGTGTCCCATTGGTCTAGCAATTCGCGAGCGCGCTTGCTGCCGGTCCAACGGTTGTGGTCTTCTAGAAGCTTGCGTAACTGAGCCTCATCGGTCTGACCCCGGTGCCATACCGCTTTGTCGATTTGGTCTTCCTGTTCTTTGGCAGTCAGCACTTTGTCTAAGCTCACCATGGAGGTATTGCAGCGGCTGGCGAATTGTCCGTCTTCGTCATAGACATAGGCAACACCACCACTCATTCCTGCTGCAAAGTTACGGCCTGTTTTCCCTAATACGGCAACCGTACCGCCAGTCATGTATTCACAACCATGGTCGCCAGTTCCTTCAATCACAGCCGTAGCGCCAGATAAGCGCACCGCAAAGCGTTCGCCGCCCACACCACTGAAAAACGCCTCGCCCGTGGTCGCGCCATACATAACAGTGTTGCCCACAATGGTGTTACGAACCGCATCCCCGCGAAAGTCGATGCTAGGGCGAACGACTACTCGGCCGCCGCTTAATCCTTTACCGGTGTAGTCGTTGGCATCACCAATTAAATAGAGCGTAATTCCTTTGCACAAGAAAGCCCCAAAGGACTGACCACCAGTGCCTTCGAGCTGAATGCGAATAGAGTCATCAGGCAAGCCTTCCGGATGCACCATCGTGACTGCGCCTGAAAGCATGGCACCGACTGAACGATTCACATTGCGCGCAACCTCCATAAACTGCACTCGCTCGCCCTTGTCAATCGCGGGGCGGCTCTTGGCAATCAAAATGTTATCTAGCGCTTTTTCTAGGCCGTGGTCTTGCGTCTCGGTTTGAAAGCGCGGCACATCAGCTGGCACTTGCGGCTGGGCAAATAACCGGCTGAAATCCAATCCGCTGGCCTTCCAGTGTTCAATGCCTTTACGCATATCCAATAAGTCAGAACGCCCGATCAAATCATCAAACTTTCGAATTCCCAACTGGGCCATGATGTGGCGAACTTCTTCGGCAATAAAGAAGAAGTAATTCACCACATGTTCAGGCTTGCCAGAAAACTTTTGGCGCAGCACCGGGTCTTGCGTCGCTACCCCAACCGGGCAGGTATTGAGGTGGCACTTTCGCATCATGATGCAGCCTTCAACCACCAGCGGCGCGGTAGCAAAACCAAACTCATCGGCGCCCAATAAGGCACCAATGGCCACATCGCGGCCGGTTTTCATTTGGCCATCGGCCTGAACACGAATGCGACTGCGCAAACGGTTCAGCACCAAGGTTTGCTGCGTTTCAGCCAATCCGATTTCCCAAGGGCTGCCAGCGTGTTTGATGGAAGACCAAGGAGAAGCCCCGGTTCCGCCATCGTGTCCTGCGATCACCACGTGGTCGCTCTTGCATTTAGCAACGCCTGCGGCGATGGTACCCACGCCAATTTCAGACACCAATTTGACACTGATGCTTGAGTGTGGCGCTACGTTTTTCAGATCGTGGATCAACTGCGCCAAGTCTTCGATTGAGTAAATGTCGTGGTGGGGTGGCGGCGAAATCAAGCCCACACCAGGCACCGAGTGGCGCAGTCGGCCAATGTACTCAGATACTTTGCTGCCTGGTAACTGCCCGCCTTCACCGGGCTTGGCACCTTGGGCCATCTTGATTTGAATTTGGTCCGCGCTGGTCAAGTATTCCGCTGTTACCCCAAACCGGCCCGAGGCCACTTGTTTAATTTTGGAGCGCATGGAGTCGCCCGCATTCAAGGCGTAATCCACTTCAAAGATTTCCTTGCCCAAAAGGTCAGACATGGTCTGGCCTTGTTGGATCGGGATGCCTTTGAGTTCGTTACGGTAGCGCAAAGGATCTTCGCCGCCTTCGCCCGTATTGCTTTTCCCGCCGATGCGGTTCATGGCAATAGCCAGCGTAGCGTGGGCTTCCGTAGAGATAGAGCCCAAGGACATCGCACCGGTGGCAAAGCGTTTGACGATCTCTTTGGCTGGTTCCACTTCGTCAACCGAGATGGCTTTGGCAGGATCAATTTTGAACTCGAATAATCCGCGCAAGGTGAGGTGGCGGCGGCTTTGGTCGTTGATCAGCTGCGCGTATTCTTTGTAGGTATTCCAATTGTTGGCGCGTGTGCTGTGTTGGAGTTTGGCAATCGCGTCGGGGGTCCACATGTGTTCTTCGCCCCGCGCACGCCAGGCGTATTCGCCACCTGCATCTAAGGCGTTGGCCAACACCGGGTCGGTGCCAAAGGCAGCTTTGTGGGTACGAATCGCTTCTTCTGCAATTTCAAAAACACCAATGCCTTCTACGCGGCTAGGGGTGCCAGTAAAGTATTTTGAAATGGTGTCTGACGACAAGCCAATGGCCTCAAAGAGTTGCGCACCGCAGTAGCTCATGTAGGTACTCACGCCCATTTTGGACATGATTTTTGACAAGCCTTTACCGACCGCTTTGATGTAGTTGTAAATGGCTTTTTCTGAGGTCAGGTCCCCTGGCAAGTCTTTACACACATGGGCTAACGTTTCCATCGCCAAGTAGGGGTGAACCGCCTCTGCGCCGTAACCTGCGAGAACCGCAAAGTGATGGACCTCACGCGCAGTTCCGGTTTCTACAACCAAACCTGCTGTGGTTCGCAAGCCACCCAAGACCAAATGCTGGTGAATCGCTGACAAAGCCAACAGTGCAGGAATAGCCACTTGGGTCGCCGACATCGCACGGTCGCTGATGATGAGAATGTTTTTTCCGCTCTTGATGGCATCAACCGCTTCTGCACACAGCGAGGCCAATTTCGCTTCTACGCCCTCACGGCCCCAAGAGACGGGGTAGGTGATATCCAAGGTGTAGCTTCTGAATTTTCCTTGGGTATGGCGCTCAATGTCCCGCAATTTAGCCATGTCCTCAAAGTTGAGTACAGGCTGCGCAACTTCCAGCCGCATGGGCGGATTCACTTGGTTGATATCGAGTAGGTTAGGCTTTGGCCCCACAAAAGAAACCAACGACATCACGATTGCTTCGCGAATGGGGTCAATCGGCGGGTTGGTAACCTGAGCAAACAACTGTTTAAAGTAGTTGTACAAAGGTTTGTTTTTGTCACTCAAAACCGCCAGCGGACTGTCATTGCCCATGGAGCCTAAGGCTTCCTCGCCGGCGGTTGCCATCGGGGCAATCAAAAACTTTAAGTCTTCTTGGGTAAACCCAAACGCTTGTTGCCGGTCCAATAAACTGGTTTCTTGATCACTCACGATTGGCTGTGCGCCGCCACCGACAACGTCGTCCAACTTGATCCGTAGATTTTCAATCCATTGCTTGTACGGTTTGCTGTTTGCCAGACCCGATTTCAGTTCTTCGTCGTCGATCATCCGACCTTGTTCTAAGTCGATAAGGAACATTTTTCCAGGTTGCAAGCGCCATTTGCGAACAATTTTGTTTTCAGGCACAGGCAACACACCCGACTCTGATCCCATGATGACCAAGTCATCATCAGTGATGCAGTATCGCGATGGCCGCAACCCATTGCGGTCTAAGGTTGCTCCAATTTGGCGACCATCGGTAAACACGATAGACGCTGGGCCGTCCCATGGCTCCAACATAGCTGCGTGGTATTCGTAAAACGCTTTACGCCGCTCGTCCATGGTGGTGTGGTTTTCCCATGGCTCGGGAATCATCATCATCATGGCTTGGCTGATGGGGTAACCCGCCATCGTCAACAGTTCCAAGCAATTGTCGAATGTCGCTGTATCGGATTGGTCTGCGAAACTGATGGGGTAGAGTTTCTGTAAATCTTGTGCCAGCACTGGGGATGACATCACACCCTCGCGGGCTTTCATCCAGTTGTAATTCCCTTTAACCGTGTTGATCTCACCGTTGTGCGCTACGTAGCGGTAGGGGTGCGCCAAGGGCCACTCAGGAAACGTATTGGTCGAAAACCTCTGGTGCACCAGGCCCAAAGCGGATATGCATCGGGCATCTTGCAGATCATAAAAATAGGTACCCACTTGGTCTGCCAGCAACAGGCCTTTGTAGATGACTGTTCGACTCGACATGCTCGGAACGTAGTATTCCTTGCTGTGCTTTAAGTTGAGGTGCTGAATGGCCGCGCTGGCCGTTTTGCGAATGACGTACAGCTTGCGCTCCAGCGCATCTTGAACAATCACGTCATTGCCACGGCCAATAAATACTTGGCGAATGATGGGCTCTTTTTCACGCACCGTTGGAGACATTGGCATGTCTTTATTGACAGGGACATCACGCCAACCCAACAACACCTGGCCCTCCGCCTTGATGGCACGTTCCATCTCTTGCTCGCACGCCAAACGCGACGCATGTTCCTTGGGCAAGAAAATCATGCCTACGCCGTATTCACCTGCGGGGGGAAGCGTTACGCCAATGGATCCGTTGGGCGCTTCGCCACTTCGGGCCATTTCTTCGCGGTACAAAGCGTCCGGCAGCTGGATCAATATCCCTGCGCCATCGCCCATTAACTTGTCCGCCCCGACGGCACCCCGGTGATCCAAGTTCTCCAAAATCTTGAGGGCGTTGCTGACAATGCTATGGCTCTTCTCACCTCGGATATGGGCCACAAAACCCACGCCGCAGGCATCGTGTTCACTGCAAGAAGAATACAGACCGTGGTCTTGAAGGTGCTTGATTTCGGCAGCCGTAGTCATGGAGCACTCCTGAAAAATGAAAATGGAGGTAGAGCCTACCGCACTGCAGCAAAAACTCCAAGCACTTTAATTGGGGTCAGATTCCAATTTAAATCGGAATTTCGACGCTCGGAATTATTTGGGGACACATTGGAATTTTATTCAATTTTTCAAAAATTCAAAAGCGTTACCGAGGAGGTTATGGTTTTGCGACTTTCGTCGGCCTGCCTGCCACTGCTTTGCTGGCGCGTCTTTGCGTCCTTTTTTGTAAATCATCTACAAATTCAGGTTCGCCCAGGGCCCAGCCCCGCAGGGTGGCATCCGTCAAGGCCGACTGTTGAACAGAGTTAACACCCTCTTGCACCAGCTGCGCGTACGCTGCCTCGCGGGCAAACGGCGTGTTACCTAACTCCCAAAACAAGGGGTGCGGGGTAATGAGCTGATCTGTTCTTCGCCCAACGAAATGGGCAAACGATGACCAAGGGTAGTCCCCAGCCTGCGCGACCATACCTGCGCGAACAGGGTTCAGATCGATATACGCCATACAGGCTAGCAAATAGCGCTCGGTCTGAATCAGGGTTGATTTGAAGCGGCCTTCCCATAAGGTTCCAGAACGGCCTTGGCGATCATTGAAGTAGCGAACGTAACGCCTTCCGACAGCTTGCATCATTTGGGCCAATCCCTCGGTCGTTTGAGGCGTTGCAAGAAGGTGGAAATGGTTACCCATCAACACATACGCATGAATAGCTACTTCAAATTTATTGGAATTTTCTTCCAATAAATCGAGCATCATTTGGTAGTCCGCAGTAGCGATAAAAATCGGCTGTCTGTTATTGCCCCGCTGAATGATGTGGTGCGCAAAGCCCGGTAACGTTAAACGGGGTAAGCGTGCCACACCATTTTTTCCAAAATTACATTCAAATAGTTGGGGATGGGGCCCTGAGTTCGCGCAGCCTATTTGTTTTTTGTCACACGCACTTTGCTTCCCGTCGTGACGATAGTCACGGCATCACCCGCAGCAAGAATTTCGCTGGCCTTGGCTTGAACAATCGCACGGCGGTCGCCGTTTTTAAGTTGCACAATAATCTCGACCGCCTCTTCGCGAGTGGTTAAACGTTCAATCGCATTACCCACCGCTGCGCCAGCTACGGCACCTAAAACACCCAAAACTTGCTGCTCCCGTTGGACTCCGCTTCCGCCGCTGCCACCAATTGCGCCGATGACCCCACCCGTAACAGCACCAATACCGCTTTGGCTTCCGTCCACAGTCACGGGGCGAATGGAGATAACCACCCCATCCTGAATTTGAGACATGATTTGCGCATCTTCACGGCGAATTACATCAGGGCTGCTGCTTGCGCAAGCCGTCAAACCAGCAATAGCGCACACCGCAAAGCTAAAAGACATTATTTTTTTCATACTTCAATTCCCTAAAACAATAAAAACAAAAAACGAGATGCAATTCAATAGCAAATTACAACACTCAGAAAATGTAACGCGCTAAGGCGTCTTTTGGTTGTCAAAGCCATTGTCTGCTGGCAATGTAAACCGTGTGTCAAGCAGAGTCTCCAAACCGAATTCGCGAAGCAAAGCCTCTAAACGTTCAGCCGAGCTGCGTTTTTGCTGGCCGGTGTATTTTGCCAAAATGAGTTCGTTTTTCATGCTGTGCTCCCAGCCTACCAGCTCGGTCACGGTCACTTGGTAGCCCATCGCTTCTAGGTACAAACACCGCAGCACATTGGTAAGTTGGCTTCCCATCTCGCGTGTGTGCAGCGGGTGCCGCCACAATTCGGCCAGCGGAGTGCGTTGCAAGTTGAGCGCTTTATTTTGGTTAAGTGCGCGCGCCAGCTCGGCTTGGCAGCATGGAACCAGCACCATGTATTTGGCTTTCTTTTGCAAGCCAAACGCCATCGCGTCATCGGTGGCCGTATCGCACGCATGCAGCGCTGTAACCACATCGATCTGATCCGGCAAAGCATCGCTGTGTGCGGACTCGGCCACGCTGAGGTTGAGAAACGTCATGCGCTCGAACCCCCAGTGTTGCGCCAGTGCTTTGGACGACTCAACCAACTCGCTGCGCGTCTCGATACCGTAAATACTGCCCTGCCCTAAAGCTTTGAAAAACAGGTCGTAAATGATGAAACCCAAATACGACTTGCCCGCGCCGTGGTCAGCCAAGGTGGGGCCTTGCTCGCTGGCAGGCAACTCTTTCAGCAGTTTTTCGATGAACTGAAACAAGTGATACACCTGCTTAAGCTTGCGGCGGGAGTCAAGGTTCAGCTTCCCGTCGCGGGTGAGAATGTGCAGCTCTTTGAGCAACTCGATCGACTGGCCAGGGCGCAGATCGAGGTCTAAAGGCTTGGGTGCGGCGGCTGGTTTGTGTTCGGATTTAGCCATTACTCTCTTCTTGTTCGGTCACTAAACGGATGGCTGTCATGACATCCACCACCTCAACGCCTTCTTTCATCGGGTAAATTTGATCAACTGGTGCAACCAAAAGCTTTCGAACAGCAACCAAGTCGGTTGCTGCCTGATAGAAGCCCTTAGAAACGGTCGGTGCACTGGATCGCTTGATTTCTATGGTCCATGTTTGCTGGTTTCGGAATGTCAGAACCAAGTCCACTTCTGCACCATTACTGGTGCGATAAAAACTGGCTTGTGCCTGCGGAGCTGCATTGATCAACTGTTCAATCACAAAACCCTCCCAACTCGAACCCGCAACGGGATGTCCCAGTAAAGCGTCCTGGTTTGACAAGCCAAGCAACGCATGAACCAAACCACTGTCACGCACATAGACCTTGGGGGAACGAACTAAACGCTTGCCCACATTGCCGTGCCATGCAGGCAACCGCCGAACCAACATCAAATCACAGAGTAAATCGATATATCGGCTTACGGTTTGCCCGCTTATGGCCAAGGCGGCTGCTAATTTGGACTGATCCAACAACTCACCCTGATGATGCGCCAGCATGGTCCACAGTCGTCGCAAGGTGGTGGCGGGTATGCGGGGCCCAAGAGCCGGAATATCTTTTTCCAAATACGTTGAAATAAACACTTCGCGCCACGTCATGCTTGCGGCATCGGACTTAGCCAGCCATGACAAAGGAAAACCGCCACGTACCCACAAGGCACCGAGATCCTTTGCACTTTGCGGGGTTGTGAAAATTTCTGACGCCTGAAGCGCAGGTAACTCCACATAAGCCACCCGACCCGCCAAACTTTCACTGGACTGCTGCAACAACACCCCCGTGGCAGAACCCAGCAACAAAAACTGCCCGCTCGCTTGCCCCATGCGCCGACGCTGATCGATGACACCGCGCAAAATACCAAACAGCTCAGGCATGCGCTGAACCTCATCCATAATGACCAGCTGATGCGCATGCGCCATGAGAAAAGCTTCTGGGTCATCCAGCTGCCTTTGTGCGGATGGCAACTCAAGGTCTAAATAAAGCGCATTGGGATCTAACGTTTTCTGAGCGAAAGCCAACGTGGTTTTGCCCACCTGACGTGGGCCGAGCAAGCCCACAGCAGGGAATTGCTGCAAGAGTTGGGTGAGTTTTTGCTGAGATTGACGTTGATACATCCATGTATTTTATCCCACGAATGGTAAAAAAACATGGTTAAATCCCATTCCCGTGAAAAATATGTTTCACAACAGGACTAAATCCGCCCAAACTCTCAGTGACACAATCTGTTACCTGAAATCTTGCGGCTTAGACGAGGCGGCGAGTTTGTATTTGGACATGGCTCAATTGTGCAGTCGAGAAGAAATACCCAATTGAGCCCAGCCATCGTGACCCAATTTATTCAATATTTCCATATTGCGCTCAAAGATCAGCGACGCATCGGGATAGGCGGCTACCGCTTTGTCAATGCTGGCTTCGCGCAGCAAGTGCAGCGTGGGGTATGGGGTGCGGTTGGTGAAGTTTTCGATGTCATCGGCATCCGTGCCGCCAAATTGGTAGTGCGGGTGAAAGTCGGCTACTTGCAGAACGCCGTCTAGCGCTAGGTCTATCAGCACGTCGTCACACTCGGCCAAGAAATCGTTGAAGTCTAAAAAGTCGGGCAAGGCGTTAGGCGCGATCAGCAGCGTGGTGTCTAGTTTGTCTGGGTCGGCAGCGGCCAAGTGTTGCAACTCTTCGCGCAGCATGGCTAACAAATCGGTAGGTTGAGACGAGGCGCACACACGGTAGCGAACCATGTCTTTAACCACCACCGATTTGGCGAAGGGGCACAGGTTCAGGCCTACCACGGCTTCTAGCAGCCACTTCTTCGTATCTTCAATCGCCGTTTTGTCGAAATCACTCATCTGGTTTGTCACGCGGTCAAGCGTGCGTGTTCACGCGTGGCAAAACGGTCGGTCATGCCAGCCAAGTAATCGGCCACGGCGCGCGGCATATCGCTGCGCTGGGCATAGGCAGCGGGCATTTCTTGGGGCTTGGCCAAGTAAACCGAGAACAGTTCTTGCACCATAGCGCGGGCGCCATCAGTGGTCTGCATCACTTGCGGATGGCGGTACAAATTGCGAAACAAGAAAGACTTGAGCGCTTTCGATTCTTCATACATCTCAGAGCTGAACTGAACGAGTGAAGGGCACTGGCGGGCTTCGTCTGAACTGGTTGGTGTGTATTTTTCGAGCGCAGCGCGTGTAGCGGTAATGACGTCGTAGACCTGATCGCTCAACATGCGGCGAATCGTCTCAAATAACACGCGACGGCCTTGCAGGCTCGGATACTCGGACAAAGTTTGCGCGTGGTAGCGGGCAAACAAAGACACGTCTTGCAGCTGCTCGAGCGTGAGCAAGCCTGAGCGAACACCATCGTCAATGTCATGCGCGTTGTAAGCAATGGCATCGGCCAAGTTGCACAGCTGCGCCTCTAAACTGGGTTGTGTGCCGTTTAAAAAACGGGCGGCCACGCCACCGGGTTCTTGCGCGTTGATGAGTTCTGCATTGCGGCGAGCGCAGTGTTTCAAGATGCCTTCGCGGGTTTCAAAGCTCAGGTTGAGGCCGTTGAACTCGGGATAGCTTTCTTCCAGCTCGTCCACCACGCGGAGGCTTTGCAGGTTGTGCTCGAATCCGCCATACGGGGCCATGCACTCGTTTAGCGCGTCTTGACCCGCATGACCAAACGGCGTATGGCCCAGGTCGTGGGCTAAGGCAATCGCTTCCACCAAGTCTTCGTTGAGGCCCAAAGAACGGGCGATGGATCGGCCCAGCTGCGCTACTTCCAGGGAGTGGGTCATGCGTGTGCGAAACAAATCACCTTCATGGTTCAAAAAAACCTGTGTTTTGTAGACCAGCCGGCGAAATGCCGTGCAGTGAATGATGCGATCCCGGTCGCGTTGAAATTCGGTGCGGGTATGTGCCGGACTCTGAAAAAACCGCCGCCCACGTGAGAGGGCCGGATCACAGGCGAATGGGGCCAGCATCACGCCGAGCAACAGCGCGCAATCACTTGACGAACCACGCCTAAGTCTGCCCCACGTACACATGCTTTGCCAGGACCATCGATCAGAATAAATCGAATTTCACCAGCTTCTGCTTTTTTATCGACTTGCATCAGTTCCAGGTATTTACCCGCATTGTCTTTCTCATCCAACACAGGCGCCTGTATCGGCAAGCCTGCGGCTAAAATTAACCGAGTCAGCCGTTCTACAAACGCGCTGTCAACCAATCCCAATGCGTGGGATAAATGCGCAGCCATCACCATGCCGCACCCCACCGCTTCGCCGTGCAACCACTTTCCGTAGCCCAGACCCGCCTCGATCGCGTGGCCAAAGGTGTGTCCAAAATTAAGGATGACCCGCAAGCCTGCCTCTCGCTCATCTTGCCCAACGACCCAAGACTTGATTTCGCAGCTACGTTGAACCGCATAGGCTAAAGCCTTCGCATCACCACTGCGCAACGCATGGACATGGGACTCCATCCAATCCAAAAACGCCATATCTGCAATCGGACCGTATTTGATAATTTCTGCCAGCCCCGCACTGATCTCTCGCGCAGGCAGCGTTTTGAGGGTATCTAAATCACAAACCACCAATTGCGGCTGGTAAAAAGCGCCCACCATGTTTTTTCCCAGCGGGTGGTTGATACCGGTTTTACCTCCGACAGAAGAATCAACCTGCGCGAGCAAAGTCGTAGGAATCTGAACAAATGGCACGCCGCGCATATAACTGGCAGCCGCAAAACCGGTCATATCTCCCACCACCCCGCCGCCGAGCGCAAACAGTACTGTTTTTCGGTCACAGTTATTTTGTAACAGCGCATCAAAAATCGTATTCAAGGTTTGCCATGTTTTAAATTGCTCACCGTCTGGCAGGGTGACAAGATGCACCGTCTTAAAACGCGACGCAAGGGTTTGTTGCAACCGCTGGGCGTACAAAGGAGCCACGGTTTCGTTGGAGACCACCAACGCGCTAGTCGCCTGAGGGAGACCCGCAAACGTAGCGTGGTCGGATAGCAGCCCTGCACCAATTTCGATGGAGTAACTCCGATCTTCTAAGGCAATCGAAACGGTGTGTCGCATAGGTGCGCTCATAAGGTGGGTGGTGAGGTAAATGGGGGAGCCAACTCCAGCTGCATCACAATCATATTGACCAAGGTGGCAACGGAAGGGCGTCCCGTTTCAACGACAAAGTGTGCAGTCTGACGGTATAGCGGATCACGGGCTGCAAAAAGTTCCCGTAGTTTAGCCATGGGATCGGCGACTTGTAACAAGGGGCGGTTGGTGTCGTGGCGCAGGCGACGGATTAACTCCTCGGGGTTGGACTTGAGATAAATCACTTGCCCTCGGGCATGTAAGCGCTCCCGATTCACCGCTCGCAACACCGCGCCGCCTCCGGTCGCTAATACGCCTATGCCCTGCTGCGAAAGTTGGTCGATCACCTCCGACTCCATATCGCGAAAGCGCTCCTCCCCTTCCCGCTCGAAAAATTCCCGAATCGGACAACCCAGACGAGCTTCGATCGCATGGTCTGAGTCAAAAAAGTTGAGTTGTAAACGACGAGCCAGTTGCCGACCAATGGTGGACTTTCCAGACCCGGGTAGACCGACAAGAGAAATCACGGCAAGGGTTTTATTGATTAAATGCTCGACTGCTTATGCAGGCCAAAAAAGCATTATCGGACATCCCTGTCCCTCTTTCGGTCTAGCGCACGATAGCGCGCTCGCTGACCACCTTGGGGGTAATAAATACCAACATCTCTTGTTTGTTGGTCGAGCGCTGGCGGGTTTTGAACAAATAACCGACTCCTGGTAAGTCACCGAGAAATGGCACTTTGGTTTCGCTTTCGTTTTCATTGACTTCAAAAATTCCGCCAATGACAACCGTGCCGCCATTTTCGACCAACACCTGGGTTTTGATGTGTTTGGTATTGATGGCAAAGCCTGCGGCGGTCGCTTGGCCCACGCTGTCTTTGGTAACGTCCAAATCAAGGCTCACGCTGCCTTCGGGGGTGATTTGTGGGGTAACTTCCAACTTGAGATTGGCTTTGCGAAAAGCAATCGAAGTCGCACCGCTGCTAGAGGCCACTTGGTAGGGAAGTTCCGTTCCTTGCTCAATCAGTGCTTTGACTTGGTCTGCGGTAATTACCCGGGGGCTTGAAACCACTTTGCCTTTGCCATCGGCCTCGAGTGCCGATATCTCTAAGGCCATCAGGTGATTGGAAGAGGCACTAAACAAGGTCAAAGCAAAGGTAGCGGCACCGTAGCCGTTTTGACCCACTGCAGGCAAGTTGACGAAATTGGAGGATAAATTTTGGGTTCCACCTAAACCCGTAGCTGCGACCGCATTGCCATAGGAGCTCCCAAAAGCAAGGCGCTTATCACCCCCGAGCGCCACACCACCTTCGCCGCCTTTGGACGTACTCAAATCATTTCCACCGAGTTTGACCCCCAAAGATTTGCCAAACGTATCGGACGCCTCAACGATGCGCGCCTCAATCAATATTTGACGCACCGGGATATCAAGCTGAGTAATCAACTTTTGAATTTGGTCTAACTTTGCAGGGGTGTCGGTTACAAATAACTGATTGGTTCGGGGTTCAGCAAACACACTGCCCCGTGCACTGAGAATCCTCGCGCCCGAGTTCGGGGTGCCGCCGCCAGCGCTGAGCTGCGGGGCGATATCAATGGCTTTTGCATAGTTCATTTGGAATGACTGGGTTCGCAAAGACTCCACGCCCTCCACCGATGCCAGACTTTCAAAATCTAATTTATCTTTCGCAGCTATTTCTTCCTTGGGCGCAACCCAAAGCACATTTCCATTTTTACGAACCCCTAGCCCTTTGGCTTGCAAAATAATATCCAAGGCCTGGTCCCAAGGCACATCTTGCAAGCGCAGGGTCAATGACCCCGTCACCGAGTCGGATGTGATGACATTGAATTGGGTAAAGTCTGCGATCACTTGCAATATCGAGCGAACCTCAATATTTTGAAAATGCAAAGATAGCTTTTCCCCTTGGTAGCCTGAACCGGGTAGCAATTTTTTTGTATCGGGTTTCGCTTCTTTGATTTCAATGACCCATTGCTTGTCTGCTTGGTAGGAAACGTGCTCCCAATTGCCTTGGGATGCAATCACCATCCGAACGCGGTCACCAGCTTGCGTTGTTGTAATGGATTGGATTGGGGTTGCAAAGTCTGAAACATCCATTCGCCGATGCAAGTGATTCGGTAAACCGGTTTGTGAAAATTCAGCAATTAAATTTTCACCTTGTCGCCTTACATTCAATCCCACCTTAGCGTCTGGTAAGGTCACCTTCACGCGTCCCACACCAACAGAAGCTTTTTGAAATTCCACATTGGACAATGGCGTCAATACTTTGCCACTGGCAAGACTAAAAGCAGGTAAGGGAGGCCCAGAGGGCAAGGGACTTTCGGCATGCGCCGATATGCAAACACACACCAAAAATTCAAACCAGTGCATTTGCCGGGTTGGATGTATCAGTTTCAAGGCGTACTCCCGTTCATGGGTATAAAAGTGC
The DNA here is from genome assembly GCA_945888535.1 of Bordetella parapertussis. Classification (GTDB taxonomy): domain Bacteria; phylum Pseudomonadota; class Gammaproteobacteria; order Burkholderiales; family Burkholderiaceae_C; genus Allorhodoferax; species Allorhodoferax parapertussis_A. The sequence goes on along the minus strand of CAMDAN010000003.1, from coordinate 17,730 downwards.
TTCGTTGAGACTGGCGTCCATAAGCGTCTGTTGATTTTTCAAGCACTACCAGGCCCGAACTATCCACTGAACTCACCTGCCCCTGATTGGTCCCAAGTACCGTTCCCACCCTCACGGGATACACCGCACTTTTAAGACGGATCAAACCGACACTACGCTCGCCTTGCAGCAACTGTCCGACGAGGCGCATGGCTTCCAAGGGCGCAGCCTCCAAAGGGTGCTTGGCACGGGGCGCGACTGTCTTGGAAGGCAGAGATGCTGAATTACTCATTTTCGAAGTGGCTTGGATGGCATGCGGGCCAAAGGGATCTGGTCTGCCCGACCCTTCGTAATCCGTTGGGGCCATAGGCAAAGCAGCCATTACTCTTACCGCTGATTTTTCTTCTTTAAACGCCGCTGCCTCGGCAGGGCTACGCTGGCGAAAGGCTTTGAGCTTCGCTTGAAGGGTGACGGTATCGTTAGCGCTTGCCTCAAAACTAAGTTGACCTAGCGCCACCAAACGATTGAAATGAGCGAGTTCTGAAACAAAACGACCCATAGAGTGGAATGATCCTTTGACCCTGATCGAAGCAGGTAACTCGACCCATTGCGAAGTCACGCGTGATGGGTCGGGTTTAACCCACTCCAGTTCCAACTTATGCCGACGGCCTGCTTGGTTCAACTCCGAAAGCAAGGCGTCCCAATGCGCGTTAGCGGGTAATTGACCACTCACCATTTTCATCTGAGCCTGGAGCGCTTCTGCCTCAGCAGACAAAGGTTCTAACAAGGCCACTTTTTCACGCTTCGTTTTAGTTTGCTTTTCCAGTAGCTGCCTTTCGGTTTGTAAATTTTGAAGCTCTGTCTTGAGATTGCAAATGAAAATAAACGCTATCGCTAGCCACACCAAGAAACCAGCGCTGATAAAACAACATCGCTGCAATACAACAGGCCACATTTCAGGCCGGCGTAAATCCAAGCCATTCAGCTTATTTACCAAACCTGCGCTTGTAATGTGAAACTGACGGTAGGCGAAAGTGCGCAGTCCCATCGGCATCACTCCTTCACCGGCGCCAAAGGCGCTTTCGATGGCGATGCTGAAGTTGTTATTGAAGTTGCTGTTGCTGTGGTTTGTAATTTCACGCGCAGGCTAAATCGGGAAACGGGAGTATTTAATGACGGCCCCGTATCCGAAGTTCCTAAACGCATTTCCAGCAGTTCTGGATGAGAGAATAAATCGCTTTTTTGGGTCAGCTGAGTCATCCATTCAAAGACCGAATCGCTGGATAGGGCATCTCCTGAAATGGAAATACCATCCGGCGATTGCAGTACCTTGGTCAAAAGAATTCCATCGGGTAAATGGGCAGTGAGGGCATTCATCAAATGAACAGGGAGGAACCTCTCAAACTGCAAATCATCGAGCGCCTGTTTGCGCTTTTTAAGCTCGGCTATATCTTTCTCAAGAGCCGCCACTTGTTTGATTTTGACATCCAGCATCTTTATCTCTGCTTTTGAAAGGTCGTTGCTCTCTCGCTGTCCCACAAGCAGAGAATCGAAGACCACCGCCACAACAAACGCACTGAGCAAACCCGAGGCACATGACAAAACCAGAAACCAAAAAAATCGTGCCCGCTGACGCATCCGGCGTGCTTCGCGGTAGGGGAGCAAATTAAATTCCATCACCATGGCGACGCTCTGAGTGCTAAGCCACATGCTCTCGCGTAATGCACAGCGTCCTTTCGAACTGCTTGGGGGTCAAGCCCCTGATGCAGCGCCAGCCCTTCAAAGGGGTCAAGCACACAGCAGGGAATTTGGGTTGCTTGCGTTGCCTGTTCGGAAATACCGTCGGTTAGCGCCATTCCCCCAGCTAAATACAAGCCATCAACGCGGCCTGATTGGGCACTTTCCAAAAACTGCTTTAAGCCGTTTTCAATGTCTTGTAATAACGCATCTGTGTTGTTAGGGTGTTGCGACTGGCTAGCAGCTTGAGAATGCAAATAGATGGGCTCGGAATTTTGGAAGGCTTGGGTGCTTACCGAAGATGCACCCCATTTCAATAGAAGATAAATTGCACCAACTGAAGAGGACGGGGCCCGTCTCAAAACCCTCGCCATAGAGCGACTGAGAGATGCAGTTTGAATTTCTACTACGACAGGCTCCAATCCGGAATGATCACACAGCGCTCGTAAATCTTCGATGCGTTCACGCCGCGTTCCGACGATCTGAATCGCTACTTTGTCTGGCCAGTCGCTAAGAACACCTTCTACGCAAAAATCGACATACAGCTCTTCTAATGGGAATCCAATCGATTGGCGCGCTTCCATTTCAACCTGCTGCTCCGTTTCCAGCTCCGTTAAACCCGTGAGGATAAAAACTTGGCGGGTGATGACAGCGGACGAAGGCAAGGCCAAAGCCACCTGACGTGTTTTTATTCCTGTTTTATCGATTAAGCCGCGAATCGCTAAAGAGACTTCATGGGGGTTTTCTATCCTTCCATCAACCACCCAGCCGTGGTCCAGGGGCGCACGTTCGCAATGCTTCAAAAGCTTTGTGCTGCCTCGACTTTCAATTTCAACCAGCTTTAAGCTGCTTGTACCGATGTCAAGTCCCAATGTGGAAGCAGGGCGTCGCCCCAATAAGGAACTGATGTGCATTGAGCCTCCCGCTCAAAAAATTGCTGGTGACTTCGCACTCTTGAATTTCATCTGATACTAGCAGCAGCCAATACATTGCGCCAATAGGGGTCTTCCCCATCATTCACAAAGACCCGGTAATCAGCTCGCGTAGCGGGACGCCATCCTGCGCTACCATAGTGGCCTTCTCAGAAGCGCACCCCATTTGCATGTCCAAACCATCTTCATCTCCCGAAAAAAAATCGGCTCATAAACAACCCGTTGAAAAAAAATCTTGGTTTTTGCAACTTTTCAAATGGGTGGTGGGCATCGGTGTTGCGGGTGTCGCCTCGGTATTCATCATTGTGGCCATCACGATGGCTATTGCTTACCCTAATCTTCCTGACATCTCGGACCTCGAAGATTACCGGCCCAAACTCCCTCTGCGAATTTTTTCAGCGGAAGGCGATTTGCTAGGCGAGTTTGGAGAAGAGCATCGCACTCTCACCCCAATCGCAGAAATTCCAGACGTGATGAAAAATGCCATATTGGCAATTGAAGACGCACGGTTTTTTCAGCATGGCGGCGTGGACTATCTGGGTATGGTTCGAGCGGCGCTTGCCAACCTAGGGCGTGCCAAAAGCCAAGGGGCCTCAACGATCACCATGCAAGTGGCTCGCAATGTTTACTTGTCTTCGGAGAAAACCTTCACCCGCAAAATCTATGAAATTTTGCTGACCTTCAAACTTGAAAACAACTTCAGCAAAGACCAGATTCTTGAAATCTACATGAATCAAATTTTTCTAGGCAACCGCGCTTACGGTTTCGCAGCAGCCAGTGAAACCTATTTTGGCAAGCCTTTGAAAAACATCACCATCGCAGAGGCGGCCATGCTTGCGGGCCTGCCAAAGGCGCCTTCGGCCTACAACCCCATCAGCAACCCCAAACGGGCTCGTATTCGGCAGCAGTACATTATTGAGCGGATGTTTGAAAACGGCTTTATTACAGCCGAAGAAGCTGAAACAGCCAAGCAGCAAGTTCTTCAAATTAAAACCGCTGCAGCCCGCCACCAAGGCCACGCAGACTATGTCACCGAAATGGTCCGCCAGGCCATGTTTGCCCAATACGGCGAAGAGACTTACACCCGGGGCTTGGATGTAGTCACTACCATCATTCATGCAGACCAAGAAGCGGCTTACAAAGCACTTCGCCGCGGCATTATGGATTTTGAGCGGCGGCAGGTTTACCGCGGTCCAGAGAAATTTATTTCACTGCCATCTGACCCTCAAGAGATGGAAGATGCAATTGACGAAGCACTCGATGAGCATCCAGACAATGGCGACGTCCAGTCCGCGGTGGTCATCAGTGCGGACCCTAAAAAGATTCGCGCTTTGCGCCATGCGTCCGAGCTTGTCGAAATTACTGGTGAAGGACTTAAGCCCGCCCAATCGGGTCTTTCGGAGAAAGCCGCTCCCAATATTCGGATTCGCCCAGGCGCCCTGATTCGCGTTATCAAAATGGCCAAAGGCGGCTGGGAAATTACCCAACTGCCCGAAGTCGAAGGCGCTTTTGTCGCGCTCGATCCGCGTGACGGCTCGATCAAGGCGTTGGTCGGCGGCTTTGATTTTGTGAAAAATAAATTCAACCATGTCACCCAAGCTTGGCGTCAGCCCGGGTCGAGTTTTAAACCTTTTATTTATTCTGCCGCTTTAGAAAAAGGATTTACACCTTCCACCGTGATCAACGATATGGCGCTGTTTTTTGATTCAGATGTCACTGGCAGCCAAGCGTGGGAGCCCAAGAATTACGACGGTACGTTTGATGGTCCCATGTCTTTGAGACGCGGCTTGGCCAAATCAAAAAATATGATTTCCATTCAGATTTTGCAAGCGATTGGACCGCGTTACGCCCAAGAATGGATCACAAAATTTGGGTTTGAACCAGAAAAACACCCGCCCTACCTCACCATGGCTTTGGGCGCAGGCTCGGTAACACCCATGCAAATGGCGACGGGTTATTCCGTTTTTGCCAATGGGGGCCTGCGGATCAATCCATGGCTGGTCTCAAAAGTCAGCGAGCAGCGCGGAAAGCTGCTGGTTGAAACCGCTGTACCCGCAGTGGACGAAGCCAACCGCGCTATCGAACCGCGCAACGCCTTTTTGATGACCAGCCTGTTGCAAGAGGTGACCCGCTCAGGGACAGCAGCCAAGGCGCAGGCCACCTTAAAGCGCCCGGATGTGTATGGAAAAACCGGGACTACCAATGACTCTATGGACGCGTGGTTCGCGGGCTACCACCCCACACTTGCAGCAGTGACTTGGATTGGATACGACACACCACGCAAACTCGGCGACCGCGAAACCGGCGGCGGGTTGAGTCTGCCTGTCTGGATCAGTTTCATGGAAACGGCGCTGAGAAATACACCCATCATGGAGCCTGACGCGCCCGCCGGTGTGGTTTATCTGAACAATGAGTGGTACTTTGAAGAGTTCTCTAAGGGAACGGGGATTACTGCGCTAGGAGTGGGGGAGAAAACCACAAATACTCAGCGGCAAACACTTCCAGCGGCAGACGAGAGAAAGACCATATTGGACTTATTTAGAAATTAATCAGCGGCTAAAGTTCAAAGGCAATCCTGCTTGGGCGCTTGCATCTTTGGACAAGGTGTCGAAAAATTCGCCTTGTCCTTTGGTGTCTTCCCACACGCCGTCTTGCCAGCGAAAGTGGTAACCGCCAGATCGGGCTGCGATCCAAACTTCGTGCAGGGGTTTTTGTAGATTGATAATGATTTGGCTGCGGTTAGGAAACGACAATGTCACCATGGAACCGACGCGTTGGTTGTCAACATCGACATCGTCCATCTCATTCATTCTGTCGCAGCAGACCTCTACCGTTTGCAACAATGCTTCGGCGCGGTCCATGAATTCAGGGTCAGTCATTACAATTTCACTATGTTAAAAACAAAACAAATTCTAGTCATCGCGATTGTCCTGGGGTTTTATGGGTTCAATCTGACGGGCTGTGGTCAAACAGGGCCGTTGTACCTTCCAACCAAAACGTCCCAGATTTCATCCCAAAGTAGTATCGCCTTTCTCTGACTTCTATATTTCCCTTTTCCATGAACACCTCAGACTTACCCGGCTTTCCCCACTTCCATTTCGAAGGAGGACAACTGTTTGCCGAAGGTTGCGCCTTGGCTGATTTGGCCAAAGTCCATGGGACGCCCTTGTTTGTCTATTCCAAAGCATCGATGCTAGCGGCACTGAGCGCTTACCAAAAAGGCTTCGCAGGTCGAAACGCTCGCATCTGCTATGCCATGAAAGCAAACTCATCCCTGGCAGTCTTACAAGTGTTCGCAAACGCCGGTTGTGGTTTTGATATCGTTTCAGGCGGAGAGCTTGATAGGGTCGCGGCTGCGGGAGGTGATCTATCCAAAGTGATATTTTCAGGCGTTGGAAAAACACGCGCTGAAATGCAAAAAGCCTTGGCTGCGGGAATAGCATGCTTCAATGTGGAAAGCGATGCGGAACTTGAAGTTCTTTCCGAAGTTGCACAAGCGATGGGACAACGCGCTCCCGTTAGCATTCGCGTGAACCCCAATGTGGATGCTAAAACCCATCCCTATATTTCTACCGGACTCAAAGACAATAAATTTGGCGTGGCCCATGAGAACGCCCTCCAAACATACCAACGCGCCGCCCAGCTTCCTGGGCTTCGCGTGGTCGGGATTGACTGCCATATTGGTTCTCAAATCACACAAGCTACGCCCTATCTTGACGCAATGGACCGTGTTTTGGACTTGGTACAAGACATTGAAGCAGCGGGCATTCCCATTGCACACATTGATTTTGGTGGGGGTTTGGGAATAAATTACCAAGGCGATGCGCCGCCAGCCGCCGACGATCTTTGGGCGCAATTGCTGCTCAAACTCGATGCCAGAGGTTATGGCAAACGGCTATTGATGATTGAGCCCGGGCGCTCCTTGGTTGGTAATGCGGGGGTTTGCTTGACTGAGGTGTTGTACCTCAAGCCTGGCGAACAAAAAAACTTTTGCATTATCGATGCTGCTATGAACGACCTGCCTCGCCCTGCGATGTATGAAGCGTTTCACCACATCACGCCGCTGAGTGAGAAAGTCGGCGCTGGGGTTTCCTACGATGTGGTGGGGCCGGTGTGTGAAAGTGGCGACTGGATCGGCCGAGACCGTACCCTGAACGTCAAGGCTGGAGATACCCTCGCTGTTCTCTCCGCTGGAGCCTATTGCATGAGCATGTCGAGCAACTACAACTCCCGCGGACGCGCTGCAGAAATTTTGGTTGATGGCAGCGCCGCCCATTTGATTCGACAACGCGAAAACCCAGCGCAACTCATGGCGGGTGAGGTTTTGGTCGGCTAAGTTTTTGCGAAGAATCGGCGCACACGCCAACCCATCAACACCGCGATAACCGCCGCGTAGACCCACACTTCGGTGAAATTATTTTTGCCTGCGCGCATCCAAAAAAAATGCAACAAGGACAACACAGCGACGGCATACACCGATTGGTGCAGCCGCTGCCAGCGCTTGCTTCCCAACCAGCGCACTGCGCGGTTCAGTGACGTTGCAGCCAGAAGTGTCAGGAGCAAAAAAGCCCCAAACCCTAGCCAGATAAAGGGCCGTTTGGTAATGTCACGCACGGTATCGGCCCAATCAAACCCCATGTCAAGCCAGCTGTAACACAGCAGATGAAGCAAGGCGTAAAAGTAAGTTAACAAGCCCAGCATGCGTCTGAACCGGGCCAACTCAGGCCAGCTGAGAAACTGCCGCAACGGTGTGATGGCCAGGGTAAGGCACAACAAGCGAAGTGTCCAATCGCCCGTTGCACGGCTCAGAAATTCAGCTGGATTAGCACCTAAAGCATCGGTTGCTGCACCCCAAAAAAGCCAAGCAAAAGGGACAAGCCCAAATAATAGAACTAGGGATTTAGCGCTGCTCAGCCGCAAGAACTTTTGCAAAAAATGCACGTTGCGGTTTGAGATTTAAAAAAACTTTTGTAGATCCATGCCGGCATAGAGTTGCCCGACTTGGGCCTCATAGCCATTGAACATCAGAGTTTTTCGTTTTTTGGCGAACAAGCCATCTTCACCAATCCGACGCTCTGTGGCTTGGCTCCAGCGCGGATGATCCACCGCAGGGTTAACGTTAGAAAAAAATCCGTATTCATTTGCTGCGGCCTTGTTCCACGCGGTGGCAGGCTGTTTTTCAGTGAAACGGATTTTGACAATGCTTTTACCACTCTTGAAGCCGTACTTCCAAGGCACGACCAATCGAACGGGAGCGCCATTTTGTTTGGGCAAAATTTCACCGTACATCCCAAAAGACAAGAGCGTCAGGGGATGCATGGCCTCATCCAAACGCAGCGCTTCTGCATATGGCCAATCCAAAATCCGGCTTCCCACATACGGCATGGTTTTGGGATCTGCCAAAGTCACAAACTCCACATATTTAGCGCTACCTAAAGGCGCAACCCGTTTAATCAGCTGCGCGAGCGAATATCCAACCCAGGGGATGACCATGGACCAGCCTTCAACGCAACGCAGCCGGTAGATTCGCTCTTCCATTGGACTTAATTTCAATAAGTCTTCAAGAGCAAACTTCCCCGGGTTTTTGACTAAACCTTCCACCTCAACCGTCCAAGGGGTAGTTTTTAAAGTGTGTGCATTCGCTGCGGGATCGGCTTTGTCTGTTCCGAATTCGTAAAAATTGTTGTAACTGCTGGCGTCTTTGTACAGCGTTGGTTTTTCTATCACCATCGCGCCAGGAACGCCACTCGGCGTAGAAGGTAGCGTGGCTAACTTACCTGGTTTTTCAATCGCCGAAGCCCCTTGAGCTAAGGCTTGCCGAGAGGCCCAACTGGCCATAGACAGGCCTGCGACGCCGGTTGCCATTTGCACCAGCAAGGCTCTTCTATCAGCCACCACCTGCGGTGCTGTGATTTCGCTTGCTAAGGGGTGAATAAACCCATCTTTTTGACTTTGAATCAACATCGTTAAACCCCTAGCGAAAGTTAAAGCGTGCCGTAACTGTGCAAGCCACTTAAAAACATATTGACACCGATAAAGGCAAAGGTAGTCACGCCCAAGCCCGCCAAGGCCCACCAAGCGGCCACCGTTCCACGCAAACCTTTCATGAGTCGCATATGCAACCACGCCGCATAATTGAGCCACACAATCAAAGCCCAGGTTTCTTTGGGATCCCAACTCCAATACCCGCCCCAAGCCTCAGCAGCCCATAAGGCCCCCAAAACAGTTGCAATGGTGAAGAACGCGAAACCGACGGCGATGGATTTGTACATCACGTCATCCAAGACTTCAAACGAAGGCAGTTTGGCACTCAAGCGCTTGCGGCCTAGCAAAATACCGGCAACGATCAAGGCAGAAATTCCAAAGTAAACCGCCCAGTAATCGCTCATCCCTGCCACGGCTGATTTTCTGAAAATAATCGGCTCAAAACAGAGCACCACACCCAATAACCACAAGGGTGCGAGTTTGTACCAACGGGTTTCTGTGGCCTGCTGTTTAATCAAATAAGCAAAGGCCACCATGGCTGCCAAAGCGAAAGTCCCATACCCAATAAAGTTAGCGGGGACGTGCAACTTCATCCACCAACTTTTGAGCGCAGGCACCAAGGGCTGAATTTCATGCGCTTGGCGAACCAAGGTGTACCACAACAAAAATCCAACCGCAGCACTAACCACCAACATCACAAAAGCGCCGAGGGAACGGGTTTGGTATTGCGCCTCGAAGTACAGATAAAAAGCGGCGGTTAGCCAACAAAATAAGACGAAAACTTCGTACAAATTGCTCACCGGAATATGGCCAATGTCGGCGCCGAGCAAGTAACTTTCATACCACCGGACCATGGTTCCAACCAAGGCCAAGGTGACCGCGACCCATAACAAGCGCGATGCCACTGTTTCAATCCCTTGGGCTTTTTCTTGGATAAAAACGCCTAACCAGTAAAACGCCGTGCTGATAAAGAACAGCATGCTCATCCACAAAATAGCGGATTGACTTGATAAAAAATACTTCAATCCAAAGACCGTCTCCGCACGTCCTAAATCGCCTTGGTACAAAGCAATGGCGCCCAAGGAAAGTGCAGCCACCGCAAGCATGAGGTTTTGCAAAGGGCGCCAAAACCAACCCAGCGCAATCGCACTGGGAATGACGCCAAGCAATATGCCTTGTTCATAGACATCCATGGCAGAAAGATAGCGCACGAATGTAAAAAGACCTGCGACCAAAACCACAAGGGCGAAGGCCCAATCGCGCACATTACGCTTTGCAAAATACCCAAGGTCTAGTCGTTGGGTGTGAAAGCTTGCCTGCGACGGGTCTGCGAGGGTTGCCGGTGAAGGGGTTGACATGGTTTCAGTCCTTAAGGCCAAGTAATCGCAATTTCAAGTGTTCAAATTCGCGGTCCCCGTCCATGGTTTTACGATTGGTTGAAAGCGCTAGCGTGGCGGAGGTTACTGGAACGTGCGAAGAATTTGGCGAAGGGCTTAACCATACCCACAAGCGCCGTTCGCGGATATAAAGCATTGAAAATACCCCAAATATTAAAAGGGCACAGCCTAGATAAACCACCAATTTTCCGGGTGCACGCGCTACCTGAAACACGCTGGCTTGTACCTGCGTAAAGTCCGCCAATTGCAAAACCAGTGGCGCTGGGTACAGCGGCACATCACTGAGTGCCAAAACAGCTTGTGTCATAAACGCTTGTGTTTGAACATCTGCAGCCATCGGTCGAAGGCCCGCTTTTTCGCGAGCGATTTGGGCCAATTCAAAAAGCGTCCCATTCAAAATGCGAATAAAGACCTCGCCCGCTTTGGCTCTTTCCGATTCCGGCACATTGGCTTCTAAAAAATCAGAGACAGCTTGTAAACCAGCGACCGTGGGTAATGTATTGAGACCTTCACCCGATTTGGGACTCGCCGCAAAGAGGTTTAATGCGCGGCTTGCAGAAGCTGAAAGCGCAGCCACCAGCTCGGGCCGTTTGGGATCTACCGCTTGACTGGCATACCGCTCAACGGCCTGGGCACGCAAGCGGGGGTTTTGCAGTGCGCGCCACAAGCGCCAAAACTCATCCATGGAATCTTTTGCATCTGCAGGAATGCGAAGGTACTGAAATCGTTGCGCTGGGTTTTCACGCATGCCCAGTAAAAATACCGCTGCCCCATCGCCCATGTCGACTGGCAGCATGTAGTTGTTGAATTCTCGGGCTTGTCCTGCGGCATCGCGCAACTTGTAACTCACGCTGGGTCCCACATTACGCAACGCTTTGTTTTCTTGGGTTTTGTTGGCCGCCCCCATGCGCGCTTGTAGCGCTTGACGCAAATCCACGGTGCGCGTATCCGCGCCAGACAAACTGTCGCCCGCCATATTTTCTACATTGATCACGCGCAGACCCGTAAATTCGACGGTTAATGCTTGCGCCTGTGACCCTGCAGCGCGTTGAATTTGGGCGCTTCCACCGATCACGCCTTGCAAATCAAAACTTGACTCCGTGTCCGTCAAAGCAATAGATTGAAGCTTGACGCTCGAGCCACCATCGTCAAAGCTGGACTGGTAAATCTCGATGCCCCGGTGGCTGGCCGGGTGATTAACTTCTACCCGTGTATTTATTTTTTCACCCGTTTCCTTGTCGTGAATCACAATATCGCTGGCAAAAAGCTTGGGCATTCCGGTGGAGTAGTACTCCACAATAAACTTTTTAAGCTCAATTGAAAACGGCAGCTCCTGCAGCAAGATGCCGTCAGGCTGGTTCAAGATGGCGGTCGCCGATTGGGTTCCTTCGGTAACCAGCAAGTTACCGCGAAACGTCGGGTTGCGATCACTCAATCGGTGTTCTGGGGCAACGTCTGCCATCATCCCGCCGCCCGTGAATGCCGATTTACCGTTGAATAGCATTTGGGCGCGGACCATCAAATCCCCATCGAGCAGACCCCCAAGGCATACCAATACGATGGCGCTGTGGGCTGCGATGTAGCCAATTTTATTCACTGATCCGGCTTTGGCTGCGATCATCCAAGCCGGGCCGTGGCTGGAAGATCGTTCTTGCAGTTTGACCCTCCAACCGCTGGCAGCCAACATGTTTCCTAATCGATTTGCCGCTTGTTCGGCTGGTTCTTGCAACTCGGCCGTGGCCCGGTGTCCGAAGGCCTGAAGACTTTGCTCTCGAATGTTTTCTTTGAAGGAACGCAGGTCAACCCAAATTTTGGGAGTATTTCTTGCAATGCACAGCGACGTACTGAGCACCAAGAAACCCAAGATGACCATAAACCACCACGCGCTGTAAACGTTGTAGAGGCTGAATGATCCAAACACTTCGGCCCAAAAAGGCCCAAACTGATTGATGTAGTTACCTAGCGGCTCATGTTGTTTGAGCACTGTGCCAATCACGGAAGCAATACAAATCACTGTCAACAGTGAGATAGAAAATCGCATGGAGGACAACAGCTCCACACTGGCTCGCCAAGCACGCGAGCCTGATTTCAGTTCAATTCCTTGGGTGGATACGGTCATAGCGACTCATGGTGTTCAGAAAAAAGGCAGGCCCGCGACCTTGGGACTGCCTTGCTGGGAAGAATCAACCGCGGGTTATACGCCCACGCCGCAGTTTTTTAAGCGCTTGGCTTTAACGCAAACCGGCAATATAGTCCGCAACCGCTTTGATCTCGCGGTCATTTAATTTAGCTGCCACTTGGTTCATCTGCAAACTATTCTTACGAACACCATCACGGAAGGCCGTTAATTGGGCAACGCTATATTCCGCATGCTGTCCACTCAACCGTGGGTATTGAGAAGGGATCCCTGCGCCATTGGGGCTGTGGCAACCAGCGCAAGCAGGGACTTGGCGATCAGCAATGCCACCGCGGTAGATACGCTCACCTAAAGTCACGAGTTCTTTGTCTTTAGCAAAACCGGTTTTTGCGGTCTTGCTGGTGACCCAGAAAGAAATATTGCGCATATCGTCTTCGGACAATGCAGATGCAAAGCCCTTCATGATCGCGTTAGCACGCTTATCGGATTTAAATTCTTGGAGTTGTTTGACCAAATATTCGGGGTGCTGCTGCGCTAACTTGGGGTAGGCGGGCGTACCAGAATTACCATCTGCACCATGGCAGGCTGCACATACGGCAGCGTAGGTGGCTTCACCTTTGACCAAGTCCGGTTTGGCAGCTTTGGCTGGCGCATCAGCCGCGGGCGTATTGGCAGAAACAGAGATTGCGCCAGCAGACAAGGCCGCGACGAGTAACAATTGTGCAATGGACTTCATAAGACTCTAGTGTGGCGATTAAGCAAAACAGCGCCATTCTACAATGCAGCCTTGGGTTTACCCGCTACAACAACCATTACAAGCATGACTAACGCACCCAACCCAGCCCCTAAACACCCCAACAAGCCACCTGTGGCGGCAAAAGAAAAATCTCCTGCTGTGACCTCCATGGGTTGGTTGCACACGGCCAAATTTCTCACCACCGCACCTCAACTGCATTTTTTGCCCGAACTCGACGTACCAGAAATTGCGTTCGTTGGCCGCTCGAACGCGGGTAAATCTACCTGTATCAATACCCTCACGCAGCAAAAGCAGCTAGCTTTTGCTTCTAAGAGACCCGGGCGAACCCAACACATTAATTTATTTTCCTTGGGCAAACAAGGCGTAATGGACGCTGTGCTGACTGACTTACCCGGTTATGGCTACGCAGCGGTCCCCAAGCAAGACAAGATCCGCTGGCAACAGGTAATGGCTAACTACTTGGTGAGCCGAAAAAACCTCAAAGGCATTGTGTTGATGTGCGACCCACGCCATGGAATCACTGAGCTCGATGAAGTTCTTCTCGAAGTCATTCGTCCGCGGGTCGAGGAAGGCTTGAAATTTCTGATCGTACTGACCAAGGCCGACAAGCTCACGCGCAGCGAAGGCGCCAAAGTCCTCTCAATCACCAAGCTTCAGGCCGGCGGCGGCGAGGTGCGTTTATTTTCAGCCACCAAGAAAACCGGCGTTGAAGACGTTGCGCAACTGCTTTGGAAATGGGCCCACCCTGAAGCAGCCATTGCTGCGTTGTGAAATTTAATACGGCGGCAACTCACCCTCTGGGCGGTCTTTAAATCGTCTGTGGACCCAGTAATATTGGGCAGGATCCTTGTCAATGTAACCCTGCAAACGTTGGTTCATTAGCGCAGTATCCGACACCAATTCCCCTGTCGGAAAACCTGACCATTCGGGGGTAATTTCCACCTCGTATCCCTCGGGCGTGATACGCACCAGCATAGCAATGACTTTAGCCCGTCCCAGCCTTGCAACCCGTGATAGAGAGGGGATGGTGGCTGCAAGCACACCATAAAAAGGAACAAAAACCGAGTCCTTTGGCTCGTAGTTCATGTCAGGCAATAGGCACAGTGGTTCGCCCGCACGAAGTCTTACAAGCACGTCTTTGAATCCCTGATTTCGATCAAAGGGATGTCCATTGGGAAAACGCTTGCGTCCATGCAAAATCCAGGAGTCCACAACCATGTTGGTTTGACGCGCGTACACCGTCATGAATTGCCGTGGAATCTGCTGATTCAAGGCGACCCAACCCGCATCCATTCCAATGAAATGCGGTGTAAAAATCAGTGTCGGTCCATTTCCCTCTAGTTCATTTACTGCGCCGACAAGCGTTACTCGTTTAAGTAAGACTTCGGTTGAAGCATGCCAAAGCCAACCCCGATCCAACCAAGCCTGGGCGAAATACACAAACGTTTGAAATGCAGTGTGACGCAATTGGGCCTTCGTCCAATGCGGAAAGCACAGCTCTAGATTAATTCGCACCACCTTGCGCCGCGAACCCACCAGCACATACAACGCTGCGCCCAAGACCCAGCCCAGAGCACGTACCCACGCCAGTGGCAAGTGCCCCAACGCTTGAATGCAATACAAAATGAAACGGGTTCCCATAATTTAATCTCGCGGTTGCTTGTATCGGTCATAAGCCCACAAATACTGGGACGGGCACTGCGCAATCAAAGACTCCATCGCTTGGTTGATTTGTTCCGTCGCGCGGCCTAAGTCGTCTGATAACAATGCCTCCAAAGGCGCAACATGTACCGTGTATCCACGCCCCCACGCAAGGCGCTCACCCCATGCAATCAAAATGGTCGCGCCGGTTTGTTGCGCCAAACGCGCCGATAAAGTCATCGTGTAGGCTGGCTTACCAAAGAAGGGAGTCCACAGACCTTGGTGATTGGGCGGAACCTGATCCGGCAAAACGCCGACGCATTCGCCATTTTTCAGCGCTTTAAGCATTTGCTTGACACCTGCAAGACTCGCAGGCGCAGTGTACAAACCGGGTCGCTGCCGGGCAGCACCCACCAAACGACCCAACCAGTGTTTGCGTGGGGGGCGGTACAAAACCGTCATGGGTTTGCCGTGCTGTCCGTAACGCTGGGCATAGGCTTGCGCAGTGACTTCAAAACACGCTAGATGGGGAGTTAAAAAAACAATACCACGCCCGACATGAAGCGCCTGTTCTACATGCTGCTCGCCTTGCCAGTGGATTACCACCGCCCGCCCCATCCATAACCGCGGCAGTTCAGCCACCAGGCGTCCGGCAGCTGCAACGGCGGGCAAGATTTCCGCTAAGCCCAACCCGGCCTGTGTTGCGTTAGCCATGAAACGTTGCCGGTAGGTTTTGGAGCTTAAAAAGACAACCCATCCCAGCACCGCTCCCAATGCGTGGAGCAAGAACAAGGGGAGAAAAGACAGTGCGCGAAAGACAATCGTCATCAGTGGGGTAAAATTAGGGCGGTCGCTGAGTTATGAACTACTTGCAGGGCGACCACCACACGGCGATCTAACTATTGGATTGCTATTGTGCCTTGTCAAATCTGACACATCTGCTAAAGCGTTCGCCGAAGCCCCAAAGCCCAAGCAACGCGATTTGTTGTTTTTTTATTTGGAGTAATTTTATGGCGAACGATTTTTTATTCACCTCCGAGTCTGTCTCTGAAGGCCACCCCGACAAGGTGGCTGACCAAATCTCAGATGCGATTTTGGATGCTATTTTTAAACAAGATCCTAAGTCGCGCGTTGCGGCAGAAACTTTGTGCAACACAGGCCTCGTTGTCTTAGCGGGCGAGATCACCACCAATGCGCACGTCGACTACATCCAAGTCGCACGGGACACGATCAAGCGCATTGGCTACGACAACACCGAATACGGTATTGACTACAAAGGCTGCGCGGTTTTAGTCGCTTACGACAAACAATCGAACGACATTGCCCAAGGCGTAGACCATGCGTCCGATGACCACCTCAATACCGGTGCCGGCGACCAAGGCCTGATGTTTGGCTATGCCTGCAACGAAACGCCTGAGTTGATGCCAGCTCCCATTTACTATGCGCACCGCTTGGTAGAACGGCAAGCGCAGTTGCGAAAAGACGGCCGCCTGCCTTTCTTGCGTCCAGACGCCAAGAGCCAAGTGACCATGCGTTACGTGGATGGCAAGCCCCACAGCATTGACACCGTGGTGTTATCAAGCCAGCACAGCCCCGAAATGAGCAATGGCACAACCATGAAGCAAGAATTTATTGACGCTGTCATTGAAGAAATTATCAAGCCCGTTCTGCCTAAAGAGTGGCTCAAAGACACCCGCTATTTGGTCAACCCCACTGGCCGCTTTGTGGTCGGGGGACCCCAAGGTGACTGTGGTTTAACAGGCCGCAAAATTATTGTGGACACCTACGGCGGCGCCTGCCCCCACGGAGGCGGCGCATTTTCCGGAAAAGATCCTACAAAGGTAGATCGCTCTGCCGCCTATGCCGCGCGCTATGTAGCCAAGAACATTGTGGCTGCGGGTATAGCCAAGCAATGCCAAATTCAAGTCGCCTACGCCATTGGTGTGGCCAAGCCCATGAACGTCACGGTGTACACAGAGGGAACCGGTGTGATCTCCGACGAAAAAATCGCAGCCTTGGTGAGTGAACACTTCGACTTGCGCCCCAAAGGGATTATTCAGATGCTTGATTTGCTGCGTCCTATCTATGAAAAGACAGCCGCTTATGGACACTTCGGCCGTGAAGAGCCTGAGTTCACATGGGAACGAACCGATAAAGCCCAGGCTCTGCGCGCTGCAGCTGGACTGTAATCAGCCCGCCACAGATGAACCTCAATACACAGCGATTTATTGACCGCTGGCTCGGCCAGTTGTTATGTGGTCTGGTGTCATTGTGGGTTCGTCTGTCGGCCGTATTGAGAAAGTCGGCCGCTTTAGGAACCCATCCAAAAAATATTTTGGTAATCCTGCTCTCTGAGATGGGAAGCATTGTGTTGGCTGGCCCCATGTTTGCGGAACTTCGCAGGCGCTATCCCACGGCATCTATTCACGTTTTGCAGCTTAAAAAAAACCAAGAGGTCACTCAACTCTTAGGGCTCACTGCACCGGAATTTTTGTACTCGATCGACGACCGCTCAGGCCTTCGCCTTTTGCGTGACATCCTTCACGTGAGCGCACTTATGCGGAGTCTTCAAATCGACGCGGTGATTGATTGCGAACTTTTTTCACGGGTCAGCAGCTTGTTGTCCTTTGCCAGTGGTGCTCCGGTTCGCGTGGGTTTTACCCCGCACACCCAAGAAGGCTTGTACCGCGGCAGCTTCATCAACCACGCGATTCCCTATAACCCCTACCAGCACATTAGCAAACAGTTTTTGTCCTTAGTAGACGCACTATCGGGCCAAGGTATGCCGCGCAACAAAGCCGCACCTACGATCCCCACGCCTACTGCAACCGAACTGTCCGTGTCCTTTGACGCAACAGAATTAGCTTCTTACCGAGAAAAGCTCCATAGCGACCATCCCCATTTATCGCGGCGAAAATTAGTATTGGTTTACGCTGGCGGCGGCATTCTTCCTGAGCGGGCTTGGCCAGCGGCGTATTACGCACGGGTCGCCCAAGGGCTGTGCCGCGAAGGGTTTGCAGTCGGTTTGATTGGCCTGAAGGACGATGCCCAACTCGCCAAAGACTTGCAAGCCCAAACCGATAGCCCCTATTGCATAGACCTGACGGGCTACACCCGCAGCATTCGTGAACTGCTGATGCTCTTTCATGCGTCCGAGCTACTGAT
>CAMDAN010000002.1 GCA_945888535.1 Bordetella parapertussis | reverse complement strand
GGTTCATAACCGGCATTGCGCACAGCGCGGCGCAATAGCGCATCCATGTGAGGTTGATTCTGCGCACTGGCAACGAAATGAATCCGGGCAGACTCGGTCGCCAAATTCACACTGGCATCTTGGACACCCTCGACCCGCTTCAATGCTTTTTCAACACGCCCTACGCAGGAGGCACAGGTCATTCCCCCAATACCGATATCTAAGGATGATTGCGCGATGCTTTCAATAGAGGTCATCGCGACACCTTACTCCACTTAGGCGGCCAATGGTACCGGTAGCTGGTTCAAGGACGCTTCACCACCCAAAGCCTCGATCAAGGCAGGAAGCATGCGGGATAACTCACCCGTAGCAATCGACACGTCGGCATCGAAATTGTCGTCAGCGCGGTCACTCGCGGTCATCGGGGCATCTTCTAAAACCACGTCTAAAAAAGCCATCTTTTTCAGGGCAAGGGACTCTGTCAAAACAAAGGAAATGCGGTCATTCCAAGTCAAGGCCAAGCGAGTGGGGACTTTACCGGCGGCAATATGCTGGGACACCTCATCCGTATCCAAGGGGTGGCGGGTGTAGCGTACGACGGCTTTGGATTCATCAGCGGCTTTGAGCTCACACTCCCTGTCCACACTAAAGCCTGTAGGCGCTTCTTTGCTTCCAAGCCAATGGGCCATCGATGCAGCGGGCGATGCCTGGGTATGAATCAAAGTCACCGCAAAACCCTCGATGGCCTTGACCAAGCAGGTCAAAACCTCGTCGGCCTTGGGTTGGCTCCCCGCATCCAAGACCATCCACTGGTCTTTGGGGCTCATCCAAACCGTGACCGTGCTTTGCTTGCTAAAAGCCATAGGCAACAAAGACAATCGGGCATCGTCAGCCAGCGTGCGCTGTTCTTTTTTGCCCGGTTTACGCCCCGTTGACTCCTCTATCTGCTCTACCTGACTTAGGACTTTGCGCTTGATCACAGAACCAGGAACGGTCTTGACTTCTATTGCCAACTTCAGTACCCACTGACCGCCGACGACTTCTACTAAATCACCATGGGCTTGGCCTCGCGGCTCTACCCAACCTACGGACTTTTCTTGCGACGCGCCACACTCATTAAACCGATGGGCCTCTAAGGCCTTTTCTAACGCTGCCCGGCTGGTCGTCCAAGGAGAAACAAGTCGGTAAACCATTGCATTTTTAAACACATTGCACTTTCTAAAGAAGTAAAACTCACGCACTAATTTTTTATGAAACTTTACAGAGGCTTCATTGAAAACCACATTCCCGATACATCGTCACAGCACACTTAAACCCACTGCGATGCGATGTCCGTATCAAAGAACCTTAAGAGGAATTCACTATGAAACCCGTTTATAAATCTTTGCTCATTGCCGCCGCCCTTGGAGCCGCAGGGTTTGGTGCTCTCGCACAAATGGGGCCCAAAGGCGACCACCCAGAGATGATGCACATGGGCAGCATGCACCACGGTGACCCCGCTAAAATGGCAGAAAGAGTCAACAGCCACTTAAGCGCTCTCAAAAATAAACTTCATATTACCGCCTCGCAAGAAGGCGCTTGGAGCACCTTCACATCGGCCATGCAGCCGCCTGCAAAAATGACAGCGTTACGGCCTGATCGCGCTGAGCAGGACAAACTCACCACTCCCGAGCGTATCGAAAAGATGAAACAACTGCGACTGCAAAACCACGAAACCATGCTCACGCACATGAACCAACGTGATGATGCGATTAAAGCGCTTTACGGTGCCTTAAATGCAGATCAAAAAAAGGTGTTAGATGCTGAGCACGCCAGCATGGAAAAAGGGGGCGGTCGGCACGAAAGAATGAAAAGCTAAGCCAGGAGTTTTTTTAATTCGCCTGATTGGATGAGCGTGGCCAAGTTTTCAGCGCCTCCGATCAGGTTGCCTTTCACAAAAACCATTGGAAATGTGGGCCAGCCGGTCCACATTTTCAGTGCGTTGCGTTTGTACCAAGTGTTGAAGTAGCTGCCAAACTCCAAATAGGTGTGGGCGACACCCGCCGCATCAAGCGCTGCACGGGCGCGTTTGGGCATGGGGTTCATCGCCATTCCAACGACAACCACCGCATGCGCCGCAATAGCCGCTTGCACTTCTTGCACGATCGCATGGTTGTTGGTTTCCACTTCATGGCGAATGGCGGGGTGAATGTGGGTTTCTAGCAATATAGGACGAGGCACGTTTGGCTCCTGTGTCTGAAAACAAGCATTATCAACGCGCGTGCTTTTTGTCCTTACACTTCCTTTATGCAAAAGTTTGACCTAACCACCATTGTTCGAACAATTGACGTTCTAAAACCGTTGGAATGGCTGGCCTTGGGGTGGAAAGATATCTCGCGCCTGCGTTGGTTGAGTCTCTTGCACGGCATCGCGCTGACCCTTGCGGGGGGGGTGATCGCTACCGTTGCACACCACCGCTTTTGGCTGCTTGCGGGTGCCTTGTCGGGGTTTTTAGTCATCGCGCCGGTACTGGCGACGAGTTTGTACGCTTTAAGTCGCGCCTTAGAGCGGCAAGAACCTATTGGTTTTGGTTTGATTTCTAAAACCTGGCTCAACTGGCAGAACAGCCACTTTAATAAATGGGGAAACGACTATTGGTGCATGGTGCAATTTGGGGCGCTCTTGTCTCTTGCTGCGACAGGGTGGGTACTGACCTCGGCAGCGTTGATTACCCTGTTGTCGCCCATTCCGATAGAAAGCCCGGTTGATTTTTTACGTCATGTGGTATTAGCGCCCTCGGGATGGCTGTTTGAACTTTGGCTTGCTTTGGGTGGCGTTTTAGCGGCACCGCTATTTGCTTCCAGTGTCGTGACCATGCCTTTGCTTTTGGACCGCCGGGTTTCATTGTTGCAAGCCGTCATCATCAGTTGGGCCGTGGTTCTCAAAAATCCCATCCCAATGGCCTTGTGGGCGGGACTCATCATGGGAATGACGCTGCTAGGGCTAGGCTCACTCTTGTTGGGTTTGGTGTGGATCATTCCGATGCTCGGTCACGCCAGTTGGCACGCTTACCGTGAATTGATTGATGCCAGAAACCTACCACCACGCACAGAAAATTAATGTTCGGTTACACAGAAGCAGACATTGCAAGCTTTGGCCTGACCTTTGGGCTAGGCGCTTTTATGCTCTATATGCTTTTCATCATTGGTCATTTGGCTTGGGAAGCTAAGGCTGGTAAATTTGGCACGTTCGTTTTGTTTTTAGGTTTGGCCTTTGGTATGGTGGGTTTTGTCGCCAAGATGGCCATCCAATGGATTCTGCATCTGTGAATGGTTATGCCATCACGCGAATCCCAATCAACCAACCGTGCCCCCAGAGCGCAAACAACGCCCAGGCTAAACCACCTAAAGCAACGGTAATCACTGTCGCTCGGTTATTCCCTGGCGCATAGCTTGTTTGTAACCGCTTGTCGCGTTGGCGTGCGGCTCGGAAACACAAAACACTCCATACTAAGAAAGAACCAAACAGCACCACATGGGCTGCGCTCGCATTCGACAAAATATGCGCAAAGGCCCAAACTTTGACAGCCAGGATCATCGGATGATGAAGTTTGGCTTTAATAGCATTGCCAGGAACATAGGCGGCAGCTAAGAAAACAAAAGAAATCAAAGTAAGCAAAGCAGCCACAAGCCGCATTGGTGGCCATGGCGTCCAAAGCAACAACGGGGTTTCTCTGGCAAGGCCAAAGCCGATAAGGATTAAAACGAATCCCACAATGGACACTACGGTGTATTGCAACTTGAAACCCTTGTCACCAGCACGCGCAATCCATCGATCTCGCAAACCGTCACCACTCAAACGAAGTGAGTGGACAGATAAGAAAATAAACAGACCAAAGCACAATAAAAACATACGATGAACCTCAAAATTTATTGGATAAGTATGTGGATAGTTTGCAGGAAATGTCCAACTTATCCACAGAAAAATACTTTTTAGGAATTTATCCCCATTTTGGCGACACCGAAAACAAAGCCATGAACATGGATATACATGCCTTAAGCCATTGATTTCAATCAATAAAAAAACGTTATAAACAAAAAGAAACCTTGCTTATCTACTACTACTATCTTTAAATAAAGAAATAAGAAAGGAGACAAGGATAGAAAAAACAAGCAACTTTTCTTTGGTCAGATTGTGGCCACGTATCAAGTAAGATTTGGTTTCCTCTTTTTGGATCCTTCAACGCCCATGCCCGTTCATCCGACAGGATCACATTCTGGATCGCCAACAGCCTCTTTTGACATAAAAAGCGCCCAGCTCTCCTTGGTTGCATTGGTCGTAAAGACGCCACTCTTTTCCAAGCTCGCCAATGATTTAATTCATCAGTTTGGGCCTTTAAGTGAAAGTCCTGATTTTTTTGACCTGGATCCTTTGGTACTCGATTTTTCGCAAGTAGACGTGGCCGATCAAGACGCCCATTGGCCTGAACTTTTGTCCGCGTTAAAAAATTGTAGGCTTTTTGCAGTGGCGGTTCGTGGTTTACCACCAAGCGGCTTAGAGCAGGCCAAAAAGAGGGGTTTAACGGAAGCTCCTCCAGAAAGCAAAAAACCGCAAACAACAGCAAAAAAACCAGTCGAAACAGTAGGTAGTCAAACTAAAGAGGGTTCGATTGAAAAAGCACCACTAAAAACGGAGGTGGTACCCGCACTGGTCATCGACAAGCCCTTGCGCTCAGGGCAAAAGGTGTATGCCCGTGGTGGCGATTTGGTCGTTATGGCTATGGTTAACCGGGGTGCAGAAGTGATTGCGGACGGAAATATTCATATCTACGCTCCCTTGCGCGGTAAAGCCATGGCAGGTGCACGAGGCAACACTCAAGCCCGAATTTTTTCGCTTTGCATGGAACCTGAATTGGTATCCATTGCAGGGGTTTACCGGACAACTGAAAAAGAACTTGGGCCCGATGTCCTTGGGAAACCTGCACAAGTGCGCTTAAGCAACGATGGTCAAGAAAAACTGATTATTGAAGCTTTAAGCACTTGAACATAAAATCTAAATTACTTAATCTGAAAGACACTCTTCCCATGGCAAAAATTATTGTGGTTACATCCGGAAAAGGTGGTGTTGGAAAAACAACCACTAGCGCAAGTTTTGCGACGGGTTTGGCCTTGCGTGGACATAAAACCGTGGTGATTGACTTTGATGTGGGCTTGCGAAATTTAGATTTAATCATGGGTTGTGAGCGCCGTGTGGTGTATGACTTAATCAACGTGATTCAAAACGAAGCCAACTTAAACCAGGCTTTGATCAAGGATAAGCAGTGCGACAACCTGTATGTCTTGGCTGCATCCCAAACCCGCGACAAAGATGCCCTGACCCAAGAAGGTGTTCAAAAAGTCCTCAATGATCTGACAGCCATGGATTTTGAATTCATCGTCTGTGACTCACCCGCAGGTATTGAAACCGGCGCCCTGATGGCAATGCACTTCGCTGATGAGGCTTTGGTGGTCACCAACCCAGAAGTTTCGTCGGTACGAGATTCAGACAGAATTCTAGGAATGCTTGCTAGTAAAACCAAACGTGCGGTTGAAGGCTTAGATCCAATCAAAGAACATTTATTGATCACCCGATACAACCCTGCCCGTGTGGACCAGGGACAAATGCTTTCCCTTGAAGACATCCAAGATATCTTGCGTATTCCGCTGATTGGTGTCATACCGGAGAGTGAGTCGGTATTGCAGGCATCCAACCAAGGTGTACCGGCTGTGCACATGGCTGGAAGCGATGTGTCTGAAGCGTATAAAGACGTGATTGACCGTTTCTTAGGTGTTGACAAACCCATGCGCTTTACTGAGGCGCCCAAGCAAGGTTTGTTAAAGCGTATGTTTGGTGGGAAATAACAACATGTCGTTTCTTTCGTTTTTGTTGGGCGAGAAAAAAAAGACCGCCAGTGTTGCCAAAGAGCGCTTACAAATCATTCTTGCCCACGAGCGCAGTGGTCGCAATGCGGCAGAACCCGATTACATGCATGATTTGCAGCGTGACTTAATCGCTGTTATCAGCAAGTACATCAAAATCAACCCCAATGACATCAAAGTCAATATGGAGCGTCAAGGCAATTTAGAAGTGCTTGAAGTCAAAATTGAACTGCCCGATGCGCGTTAAATGAAGCTGATTTAAATAACCGCGAGGGTTGTTTTGTCGACGACGCGCCGCAAAACAAAACTGGAGTGAACACCAGTAACCCCTTCAATACGCGTGATTTTGTTAAGCAGCAAAAACTGGTAATGGTCCATGTCGCGCACTGCGACCTTGAGCTGGTAGTCTGCGTCTTGGCCCGTGATGAGCAAGCACTCTAAAACCTCAGGCAAAACGGCGACGGCTGCCTCAAAGTGATCAAAGCGTTCAGGGGTATGCACATCCATCGAAATATGGATTAAGGCCATCAAAGTGAGCCCTAGCTTGCGGGCATCGAGCATTGCCCGGTACCCGAGAATGAGGCCGGACTCTTCCAGCGCCCTTACCCTGCGCAAACAGGGAGAAGCAGACAAACCAATTCGGTCAGCTAAATCTTGGTTATGAATGCGTCCCTCGGTTTGAAGAACTTCAAGAATTTTTTTATCGTAACGATCTAGTTTCATAGGCGTTCAAAGCGCAGTAAGAAGAAAGCGCATTATGGGTACAAGTCGCAATTTTCATAACCGTGTTACATTACACGGGCAGCCCCGGCAGAGGGCCTGCCCCAAATGCCACCCGATGGCAAACCGCAAAAAGCTTTCTCACGGCTGCGGATTTCTCCCCTTACGATCACGGTTGCCCCTGCTATGGCCTGTGACCTTGTATTTTTAAATGATTCATAAACATAACAATAAAACCTTGATAAGCCCCGTTACCATAGGAAAATACCGCATCGCTGCATGCCCTAGTCTGTATATTGAAGGCAGCTATTTAGCCCAAGTTTCCATTGCCAGCGGAACTGGAAGCGCTTCTACAGACCGCGTCATGCGTTTTACCGATAATTTCTCTTCGCACGATGCCGCGGCACAATACGCACTTGCGCAAGGAATTGACTGGGCGCACAGTGCGCTCAAAATGCACTAGACCCGAAAATAACCTCGTACGCAATACGTAAGTAAAGGAAAATTCATGGCAAAAGAAGAACTGATTGAGATGATGGGTGTGGTCAACGAAGTGTTGCCCGACACCCGGTTTCGCGTAACGCTTGATAACGGCCACCAATTGATCGCCTATTCCGCAGGAAAAATGCGCAAGAACCACATCCGGATTTTGGCGGGTGACCGTGTCTCTCTGGAGTTGTCTCCGTATGACTTAACCAAAGGCCGCATCAACTTCCGCCACATTGAAGGCCGCGGCCCTATGGTTCCGCGCCGAACTAATTAAGCAGAAGCGTTAGCGCTTTAATTAGCGCTTTAGTTCGCGCCTTGCCCTTACCGCCTGGGCAAGAGAACCAAGCAGCGGAATAGTCTGCTCAAAACTGATACACGCATCGGTGACCGACACACCAGAGCGCAAGGAAACCCCCGGGATCAAGTCTTGGCGACCTTCATTCAAGTGACTCTCGATCATGACGCCCATGATGCGGCGCTCCCCGAGGGAAACTTGCTCCGCGACGTCTTCGCAAACTGTCATTTGCCGTAAATGGTCTTTGCTGCTATTGGCGTGTGAAACATCCACCATCACCTGCTCAGTCAACCCAGCGCCTTTTAACAAGTTGCATGCGGCATTTACGTCTGCTGCGCTGTAATTCGGTACTTTGCCTCCGCGCAAAATAACGTGACAGTTGTCATTTCCCGTTGTTTCGAAAATAGCCGCTTGGCCCATTTGGGTCATTCCCATAAAAGCGTGAACCGACTGCGCAGCCAAAATAGCATCACTGGCAATCTTCACGCCCCCGTCGGTGCCATTTTTAAAACCAACCGGACAGCTCAGGCCTGAAGCGAGCTGGCGGTGGCTTTGGCTTTCTGTGGTCCGTGCGCCTATAGCGCCCCAACTCACAAGGTCGCTGATAAATTGGGGGCTGAGTAAATCTAAAAACTCCGTGCCCACAGCCAAACCCAAGCCTAAAACATCTAATAGCAAGGCGCGAGCAAGCTCTAAGCCTTCGTTGATGGAGAAGCTTCCGTCTAAATGCGGATCGTTGATATAGCCCTTCCAGCCCACGGTAGTCCGGGGTTTTTCGAAATAAGTGCGCATGACAACGACCAGGTCTGCTTTTAAAGTATCTGCCTGAACCTTCAAAAGCCGCGCATACGCCATGGCTTGGTCATGGTCATGAATAGAACACGGACCCACCACCACCACCAAGCGGTCATCGCGCCCGTGCAAAACGTTTGAAATCGCTTCGCGGCTTTGAAGAACTGTCGCTAAAACGGCATCACTTGCAGGAAGCTTCTCTTGCAACAGCGCAGGCGTGGTCAAAGGGCGAACGGCGCGGATGCGTGTATCGTTGGTGGGGCTGAGTTCTTGAGAGTGAGGCATACGTGTAAAAGTTAAGCGTTATGGGGGCTGCGGATGCGAGAGGTGCCAGGAATACCGAGTTGAGGGTGTAGGCGCGCAGAGACGAGCCACGCAGCCATAAGCACCAATCCTGAGGCTGCAAAAACGCCGGCAACTGGGAAGTATTGGAGCACCAACCAGGCAATCGCGGGTGAAATAATCCCAGAGGCATCTCTGAAACTGGAATAGACCGCAGACATCTCTGTACGCTCGGAAGGCTTGACCGCCATCATGAATGGCAAAGCCCCGCTCGTATCGAGTAACACCAAAAAAAACGTTCCGAAAATCAAAACAGCCACTGTCACCCATGGCAATACCGACAACAAAGCGGCACCTATAAAACACAAACCACCGAAAAAGAACCCAGCACGAACAGCCTTGCGAACCGAGTGGCGCTGCATCCATAGCAGCATTAAAGGGGCTAAAAACAAACCCATATTCGCCACCGACGCAGCAATACCGCCGACTTGATTACCCAAACCCTGCTCAACAGCAAAAATCCCGATATAAACAAAATAAAACCACCAACCGCAAGAGCGTGCCAATGGAATCAACCACGCAGTTACGAGACGGGGTTGCGAAAAAAAGCGGCGGACATGCGCCAAGGGGTTGGATGAGCGCCCAGGACTTTGAATAATCGCCTTGCCCCGGCCTAAGGGCGTTCGCAGAATCAAAATAAGCATCACAACGGCCGCCACGGCCACCATCACAAAGGGAGCCCCATCCCACAGAGACATCAACCACACCCCCATCACAGGCCCCACGACCCAACCCAAGCCGCTATAAAAAAGGCGCAGGGTCTCTAATCGACCGAACTCCGATTTATCAAGGTTATCTAAAACATAGGCGTTAAAACAGACGAAAGAAATCGCCGCTGCGATCACGCTGCACAGCAGCGCAGTAGTCGCAAACTTGCCTCCCAAAGTGCCAAAAATCGCTCCGACTAAATACAAGACAATGGAAAAAATATAAATAGGCCGACGGGTAAAAACGCGCGCCAATAAAGGCACCATGAGCGCCATGACTAAAGACACCAAACCGACAACAAAGTAGATTTGTGAAACTACGGCCGCGCTGCCCCAAGCGTGGTACATCACCAAGGGAAATACTGAGACAGTGGTTCCGCGAGCGAATGACTCTACCCCACCAATCATGGCAAAGCGCTGGGCATTAGGAGCGGGTAGGAGTTGGGTCATTGGGTCGAATGAAAGCGTGTATTTTCGGCGATAAACGCACCGGCAGCATCGGGTATGCGACACTTATTGCCATGCTGCAATACCAAACCATTCCCGTTACCGCATTTCAACAGAACTGTTCACTCGTTTGGTGTGACGAAACACGCCAAGCCGCCATCATTGATCCTGGCGGCGACCTTGATCTGCTGCTAGACACGATCACGCAATTGAAAGTGAACTTAGAACAGATTTGGATCACCCACGGACACTTAGACCACGCCGGCGCTACCGCAGATTTGGCAGAACGCTTGCACCTTCCCATCATCGGTCCGCATCCCGGAGATCAGTTTTGGATCGATGGCTTGGCAGTGGCCGCTGCGACCTATGGCTTTGCGCCAGCACGGGCGTTTACCCCCACGCGTTGGCTTCACGATGGCGACACGGTAAGTTTGGGTGCCTACACCTTTCAAGTGCGCCACTGCCCCGGGCACACGCCTGGCCATGTGGTTTTTTATTCTCCAGACATAGGACGTGCCTTTGTGGGTGACGTTTTGTTTGCAGGCAGCATCGGACGCACGGATTTCCCCCAAGGCAACCACCAAGACTTGATCGACAGCATCACACAGCGCCTCTGGCCTATGGGTGATGCGACCGTTTTCATCCCTGGCCACGGCCCTGAAAGTACCTTTGGGCGAGAGAGAAAAACCAATCCTTATGTCGGCGGAACCTGAATCGGAGTTACCAGCGTGAGCTTGCAATCGGTTCGCCAGTTTTTTGACGACAGAGGACTAGCGTTCACCATCCTAGAGCTTGAAGCCAATACCTCTACAGTGGCATTGGCCGCTCTTGCGCATAACGTAGAGCCTGGTCGCATTGCCAAAACGCTAGCCTTTCGGCTTGGCGATGGACGCGAAGTTTTGTTGGTTGCGAGTGGCGATGCGCGTATCGAAAATCAAAAATTTAAAGCCGTTTTTAGCAAAGGCAAGATGTTGGCTTTGAGCGAAGTAGAGACATTGACCGGTCATCCTGTAGGCGGCGTGTGCCCTTTTGGTTTGGCAACGCCGTTGCCCATATTCCTAGACCAGTCGCTGAAAGACTTTGATGAGGTCTTGCCGGCCGCAGGCTCCGTTAACAGTGCAGTGCGTATCAGCGTTGCGCTATTGGCAGAAATAACGCAAGGAACGTGGGTTGATGTCTGTCAACGCCCTTGAGCCCACGCCGCATATTCGAGCGGGAAAGCCGCTTCAAACCGCTGTGAATACAAAAGTACATCCTCTTTGCGGCCCAAGAGCTTGGCGCTTTCGATGGCTTTGATGATCACCAGGGGTTCGGGGGAGAAGTGAAGAACCGCTTGCGATAGAGCAAACATTTCTTGTGCGTTCTCTGTGTCCAAAGGCGTGATGGCCAGTTGTGCAAAACGCACTTGGTTTTGAAACAGCAGAGTGTCTTTGATTTTTTCTAAGGTGTTGGTACGGTAAGCCGTGGCGCGCGCTTCTGGCTCGATGTAGAGTTGGCTTACGCGCCAGTAACTCCAAGAGGTAAAGCCAACGATGGCTGCCATGGCGATGCCACTGAAAGCCACGAGCACCACATGCAGGCGATTGGGTGTATCTGTGACGGGCTTAGGCGTGCGCAACATCCAAAGAGACATCAGCACAGCGATTTGAAATGGGCCGTACCACAGTGGGTATTCCAATAGGCTGTGAATTCCGATCACGCCGAGGACGGACCAGGCGATGCGGCGGTTCGAATCAAGCTCTTGCCAAGGCCTTTTGTGCCGTATCCAAATAAAAAGTCCATAGCAAGCGGCCAAAGCAATCGGAATACCGAGTTCAACAGCCAGTTGTAAAGGCAGGTTGTGCGCGTTGTCCAAGACAGCACAAAACCGCAAGCCTGTGAAAGGCGGGTTGGCGTAGAGCGTCATGAAGTGTGCAAAATCTAATTCACCCCAGCCCCAGCCTAAAAATGGCTTTTGGGCAATGAGTTGCAACACATTGCCCCACAGACTCAGTCGGCTGGCACACATGTCGCTGGTGTCATGTAAACGCGCAAAAACAGAGACATCCACATCCGCCCAGCGAGGGAAGTAGTGCGCAGCAATGGCATACGCCACCAAGGCGATAGCCAGCGTCCAGACCCGGGCGCCGCGCCAGCGCCATGCGAGGATGAGCAAAAACGCCAGCTCTAGCAAACCAGTGCGAGAACCGCTCATAGCCATAGCTGCTCCTAAGAGGGCGGCAGCCACTGCGGTGAAGGGGCGCGCACGCACCCAGTGGCGTGACGTAGCCATGGTTCCCAAGACCGCTAAACCGATAGCGCACAGCGTTGCATATTGGTTGCGTTGACGCAGATTACCGAACGCTTCGCCCAGACCGGTTTGATTTATCAGAGGAGAAAACGGGCCCTCAAGGTTGAAAAACTGAAGAAAGCCCAGGATTGCGCTGATACCTGCCGCGCCAAGCCACGCATAGTTGGCCGCGTTGGTGAGTTTGTCATTGCGTTGAAGGTGCGGAACAAAGCACCACCAAAGCAAAACTCCGGAGGCGCACGCCCAGCTAAATAACCAAGGGCTGACCGCTGGCGTGGGCCCGGCTGCAAACGGGTTAAGCCACGGCAGGGCAAAAAGGAGGGCTGCGATTAGGGTAATTTGACGTCACCCGTTGCGGCGTTGGTACAACCCGCTGGAAGGAGTTTTTGGGCGGCATCTGACGTACAGACCCACGTGCCTAAGCTATCCGCGCTGCGTTTGAGCAAAATTAATTTACCGCTGATTTGTGGTGTTCCTGCCAAGGTGCAAAGAACGCCTGCCGCGCCATCGGTTTTTGCATTAGCAACCAAATAAGTGCAGCGCGATGTGTTGTCAGGTAAGTTGAGTTGAGATGCGCCCGTTCCAGCGGTGTCGCCAGAGGATTGAATGGCAGCGGTTAAACCTACCGCCAATTTTTCTTCGATGGGCGTTTTGCCCGCCGATATTTCTGCGAGCGCCCCAGTCACTTGTGCGCGGGCGGTGTAATCTTGGTAACGCGGCAGGGCAATGGCTGCCAAGATGCCGATGATCGCTACCACGATCATCAGTTCAATCAGGGTGAACCCTTTCTGTACAGAACGCTTCATACACACCTCCACTTTTTTAATAAGAACCTAACGGTATCACATCGATTTTGCGTTGTTCTAAACGGCCTTTGTAGAGCGTTTTTGAAGCCAAGTTCCTAAGCCCAAAACCAAGGCGGCTCCCGCAATAGGACCTGCGGTGTGCATCCAAGCGTGACTTAGAACATAGTCGTGCAAAGAGGTGTCGTTGCTAATAGTTTCGCCAGCGACCCAGCCAATTAGTGCAGCGCCTAACGTAATAATAAAAGGATAGCGCTCCATCAGTCGAATCATCAAAGTGCTACCAAAAATAACCAAGGGAATGCTGATAGCCAATCCCAAAACCAACAGTAGCATGCTGCCTTTGGCCGCCGCCGCAACGGCAATGACGTTGTCCAAACTCATGACAAGATCCGCGATCAAAATAGTACGGATGGCCGCGGCGAGTGAGCCGTGGTGTTTATCTTCGCCGTCGTCGCTTTCGCTATCACTCAATAGTTGCACGCCAATCCACAAAAGCAAAGCGCCCCCGATGATCTGCAAAAAAGGCATTTCAAGTAATTTCACCGCAACCACTGTCAGGCCAATGCGCATCGCGACCGCTGCACCGGAGCCAAATAAAACGGCTTTTTTCTGTTGCGAAGGAGGTAAAGAGCGGGCTGCCAAAGCAATCACCACGGCGTTGTCACCAGAGAGGATGATGTTGATCCAAATGATCTTCAGCAAACCGATCCAGAAAACCGGATTTTCGAGAAGTTCCATGAGCGTTCCTATTTGAATCAAAAAAGAAAAAGTGCCCCAACGCAAAGTCAAGGCACTTTCGCGGCCCATCGGCTCAGGTTTTGCGACCTTGGCGCGAGGGGCGAGACAGCAGCTATTGTATTTACAACATTGCTTTTAGCAATTTCGCCATTTCTGAGGGATTGCGCGTGACTTTGAAGCCGCACTCTTCCATCACCGCCAGCTTTGCATCAGCCGTGTCTGCGCCGCCAGAAATCAAAGCGCCTGCGTGGCCCATGCGCTTGCCTGCGGGGGCGGTGACGCCCGCGATAAAGCCAACAATGGGTTTCTTCATATTAAGTTTGCACCAACGGGCGGCTTCGGCTTCATCGGGCCCGCCGATTTCACCAATCATGATGACGGCGTCGGTGTCTGGATCGTCGTTAAAAGCCTTCATCACATCGATGTGCTTCAAGCCGTTGATCGGGTCACCACCAATGCCGACGGCGCTGGACTGGCCTAAGCCGATTTCAGTGAGCTGGGCGACGGCTTCATAGGTCAAGGTACCTGAGCGAGAAACGACGCCGATACGGCCTTTGCGGTGAATGTGGCCGGGCATGATGCCGATTTTGATTTCATCGGGGGTAATCAAGCCTGGGCAGTTGGGGCCGAGTAGCAAGGTTTTCTTACCTCCAGCGGCCTCTTTGGCCCGCATACGGTTGCGCACTTCAAGCATGTCACGCACTGGAATGCCTTCGGTAATGCAAATAGCCAAGTCCAGATCGGCTTCAACGGCCTCCCAAATCGCAGCGGCAGCGCCAGCAGGGGGAACGTAAATCACAGAAACTGTCGCGCCCGTTTCGTGGGCTGCTTCTTTAACAGAGGCGTAAATAGGAATGTTAAAAATCGACTCGCCCGCTTTTTTCGGGTTGACGCCGGCAACGAAACAGTTTTTACCGTTGGCGTACTCTTGGCACTTCTCGGTGTGGAACTGACCGGTTTTACCGGTAATGCCTTGGGTGATGACTTTGGTGTCTTTGTTGATATAGATCGACATGGCTTTTCTTTCTGGTCTAGGCGTGGGCGTTTACTGCGGCCACCACTTTTTGGGCGGCTTCAGCCATGGTGTCGGCGCTGATGATGGGAAGGCCTGATTCGGCCAACATTTTTTTGCCCATTTCTTCGTTGGTGCCCTTCATCCGGACCACCAAAGGCACGGATAAGTTCACCGCTTTGCAAGCGGTAATCACGCCGGTGGCAATCGTGTCGCATTTCATGATGCCACCAAAGATGTTGACCAAAATCGCTTTGACCTTGGGGTTTTTCAACATGATTTTGAAAGCTTCGGTTACTTTTTCTGGCGTTGCGCCACCACCCACATCAAGGAAGTTGGCTGGCTCGGCGCCAAACAGCTTGATGGTGTCCATGGTGGCCATGGCCAAACCCGCACCGTTGACCAAGCAGCCGATATTGCCGTCTAGGCTGATGTAGGCGAGGTCGAATTTGCTGGCCTCAACCTCAGCCGCGTCTTCTTCATCAAGGTCGCGAAAGGCCACGATATCGGGGTGGCGGAACAAAGCGTTGGCATCAAAATTGAACTTGGCGTCCAAGGCTTTGATGTTTCCATTGCCTTCCAAAATCAAGGGGTTGATTTCGACCAAGCTGGCATCGGTGTCCATATAGGTCTTGTAAAGCTTTTGCAGAACATCCACCGCTTGTGCGGTCGAGGCAGCAGGAACGCCGATGGCGTCACTGAGTTTCTTGGCTTGGCTATCGGTGAGTCCGAGGGCTGGATCGACAATCTCTGTGATGATTTTCTCGGGGGTATCGTGGGCGACGCCTTCGATGTCCATGCCGCCCTCACTGGAGACGATCATCGCCACACGTTGTGTGGCGCGGTCGGTAACTGCGGAGACGTAATATTCTTTTTTGATGTCGGCACCGTCTTCAATCAGCAGGCGGCGAACTTTTTGGCCTAGTGGCCCGGTTTGGTGGGTGATGAGTTGCATCCCCAAAATCTCTGTGGCCAAGCTCTTGACTTCGTCAATCGAGCGGGCGAGCTTCACGCCGCCACCCTTGCCACGCCCACCGGCATGAATCTGCGCCTTTACGACCCATACTGGGCCGCCGAGTTTTTGGGCGGCTTCAACGGCTTCTTGGACCGTGAATGCGGGGATGCCGCGTGGCACGGGGATGCCGGCATTTCGCAAGATTTCCTTGCCTTGGTATTCGTGAATCTTCATGATTTTTCTCTCTGAGACGGAACAACTTTTCCCATGCAGCAACTCGGGGGTTGCGTAGGCGCATGGCCCTGAACGTGTGAACGCAGGACTGTATCATGTTGCGGCGCACCAATCTTGCCTCGGACTTACGCTAGCGCGATATCTTTATTACCATGGTAGCCATGAAAAAAATCTTTATTGACGGAGAAGCGGGAACAACAGGCTTGCAAATTCGCGAACGATTGAGTGCGATGGCGCAAGTAGAGTTGCTGCGCATTGATCCTGCTTTAAGAAAAGACACCCAGGCCAAGCGAGACTTGTTTAGCCAGGCGGATGTGGTCATCTTGTGTTTGCATGATGACGCGGCACTGGAGTCGGTGGCCATGGTGAATGACTTGGAACGCGCCACAGGCCGACCGGGCCCGCGCATCATTGATGCCTCAACCGCGCACCGCACCGCACCCGGTTGGGTCTATGGATTTCCTGAATTGGCCGCCAGCCAAAAAGAGGCGATCGCGCAGGCCCGTCGGGTGGCCAACCCGGGTTGCTACGCTACGGGCGCGATTGCGCTGCTGCGGCCTTTGATTGATGCGGGCGTTTTACCCGCAGATTTCCCGGTGTGCTTGCCCTCGATCAGCGGGTACTCCGGTGGCGGTCGTACGATGATAGAGGCCTATGCAAAGGGGGAAGCCCCCGCTATGGAGTTGTATGCGCTCGGCCTCAAGCACAAGCACATTCCAGAGATCATGCACTGCAGCGGCTTGACGCGCCGACCAGTGTTTGTTCCGTCTGTTGGCAATTTCCCCCAAGGCATGTTGGTTCAACTGCCGCTGCATTTAGACCAAATCCCTGGAAAGCCAAGCGCACAAGATTTGCGCTCGGTTTTACAAGCGCATTACGCTCACAGCCAATGGGTCACAGTGGAGCCAGTCACTCCAGACTTAAAGCTCGATGCAGTCGCATTGGCCGACACGAACAAAATGGAGTTGCGGGTTTTTGCCAACGACGCAGCCCAAGACGGATTTGCGCATGCGGTTTTGGTGGCGCGGCTGGACAATTTGGGCAAAGGCGCCAGCGGTGCTGCGGTCCAAAACTTGGAACTGATGCTGGGCTTGTGATTGGGGTTTTATGCGTCGTCTGGGTCAAAAGCGCCAGCCACCACCCGCGCAATCGCTTCGCCACTAAAGCCCCTACCCGCTAGAAAGCGCGCTTGCTTGGCGCGCTCATTGGAGTTAGTGGCTGTCGTTCCAAATTTTTTTCGCCAGACTTCTTGTGCGCGGGCTGTTTCAGTGGTTTTGAGAAGAACCACCGCTTGCGCAATGGGCTCAGCATCCAAGCCTTTGGCTTGGAGTTCTTGGCGAATACGTCCGACACCGAGTTTGGCGCTTCGGCGGTAGACCACTGAGTCGACAACCCGCTGCGCATTGATAAAGTCTTTGGCCTCGAGTTTGTCTAATACTTCCGCCAAAGACCCCGGCACCTCTTCAAATCGAGAAAGCTTACGTTCTAGCTCAGCGCGCGAATGTTCCCGCGCACTGAGCAGTCGCAAAGCGCGCCCGGTCAGTGAAAGTGAAGAGGGTTTGGAGGGTGCCATACAGCGCAGTGGCTTAAGCTACTTCGCCTTTTTTGGAGGCTTTGGTTTTGGGGACTTCGGCAACGGCTGGCGTGACTGCGCCTGGAAGCACAGGAATGCCAACTGATTCGCGAACCTTGTTTTCAATTTCTATGGAGAGGCCGGCGTTTTCGCGCAGGAATTCACGTGCGTTGTCGCGGCCTTGGCCAATTTTTTCGCCTTGGTAGGCATACCAAGCACCCGACTTTTCAATGATTTGGGCGTTCACTCCCATATCAATAATTTCTCCGTGGCGGCTGATCCCTTCGCCAAACAAAATATCAAACTCCGCGGTTTTAAAGGGTGGAGCCACTTTGTTTTTGACTACTTTGACTTTGGTCTCGTTACCAATGGCTTCGTCGCCGCGTTTGATGGTGCCGGTGCGGCGAATGTCTAAGCGTACAGACGCATAAAACTTCAGAGCATTGCCGCCCGTGGTGGTTTCAGGCGAGCCAAACATCACGCCGATCTTCATACGAATTTGGTTGATAAAGATAACCATGCAGTTGGTTTTCTTGATGTGGGCTGTGAGCTTGCGCAAGGCCTGGCTCATCAATCGCGCTTGCAGACCGGGCAAAGAGTCGCCCATTTCACCTTCCAGTTCGGCCTTCGGGGTTAACGCGGCAACCGAGTCAATCACGATCAAATCCACTGCGCCTGAGCGGACCAAGCTATCCACAATTTCAAGCGCTTGCTCGCCGGTATCGGGCTGGCTAATCAACAGGTCTTGCAAATTGACGCCGAGCTTTTGGGCGTATTGGATGTCAAGCGCGTGTTCCGCGTCGACAAAAGCGCATTGCCCACCGACCTTTTGCATTTCAGCAATCACTTGCAAGGTAAGGGTGGTTTTGCCGGAAGACTCTGGGCCATAAATTTCGACCACGCGGCCCCTAGGCAGGCCGCCTACGCCCAATGCAATGTCCAAGCCCAAAGAGCCAGTGGAAACTACTTGGATGTCTTCAATCACTTCGCCTTCGCCTAGGCGCATGATGGTGCCCTTGCCGAATTGTTTTTCGATCTGAGCCAGGGCCACTTGCAATGCTTTGGCCTTTTCGCTGCTGGCAGCGGTGTTTTTTACGGGTGCGTCCATGAAAATCTCCTTGAGGGTTAAGTGGGGCATTTCGGCACTGCTGTTAAACACATGCTGGATGCTTGAACAGTAGTTTAAACGCGGTTGTTAAAACAAGTAAATAGATTTTTTAGTCAGTTTGCATTACTATTGTCTGATGTTAATTAATCGCATTCCGACGACACACCAAGACTGGCGACAGGCGCATTTGGGACGTTTGCTTGGCCACGCCATGCGTCGCTTCGACGAACGGGTGCTCTACCTCATGGCCCACAACGTGGATGTCCCTTTGGCCTTGTCCAACTTGGCCGCACGCGCTCAAGTAAGCGCTGCGCACATTCACATCACTCGGCATCTCAGTCTGGAAGGCTCACGCTTGATCGATCTTGCACAAAGTGCAGGCATGACCAAACAAGCCATGGGGGACTTGGTCACCCAGTGCGAGGCCTGGGGCTTGGTGCAACGTACGGCGGATCTGAGTGACGCACGCGCACGGCGCATTGTGTTCACCGATATAGGGCTGGCTTGGCTCCAAGCGTTTCAGCTAGCCGTGTCACAAACCGAGGCGGAGTTTCGCCAAGAAGTGGGAACGGATGTGGCGACAGTGATTTCTTTGGGCTTAGAGGCGTATGCAGGGGCATACACAGGCCGGGAACCCAAACTCTGAAAAGAACCGGACGAACCCCTCAAGCGTTAGAACAGTTCTGAAAAAAGCAATGGCAATCCGATAAAAAACTTCAGATTCACCACTTCATGAAAGGTGGAGGTGAAAGAGGATGCTTTGCGAACCATCCGCCAGCGGCTTTCATCAGCATCTTGTGAAAACCAGCGTTTGGAAATTGGCGCTTAACAATTCGAAAGAACTTTCTTGGTACGCCGCCAAGGAGGAGTCCGAGCGAAAAGTCAGCCAGATCAGCCCGTCTAAAAACCTCAAGAAGCGGATATTTTTTAGCAACCTCACCCGTTATTGCGCGTACTTTATGGTGAAGGTCAATGAGTAAGGTGACTTCTTCCACCCAAGAACTTAATTGATTCGCCTCGAGGTACGTTACTGCCTCGCGTATGGAGGGCGGCAAGTAATCGACCGTATGGTCGGACCACAAGCCAATGTCATGGTGACAGGCTGCAATCATGAGCTTATGGCGGTCTTGCTCGCTGCACGGAGCCAGGGCGAAACAGCAGTGGAGCATGCGATAGATATGATTTCTATATCCTTCGAAATCAGCACCTATGCGTTCCTGCCATGGAAGCAGTATTTCCTCTACAAGGGGAAGCGTTGGATAAATCGTTTGCGCATCTGTCATGGAGCACCCAAATGGTTGTTTCTGAATTTCATATTTTGTCGGCCGGTGATTAAAAGGGTAAGTGGCGCAAATGCCATTTTTCGGTAAGATTGAGCCAATATGTCTATAAAAAAACACCAGACTACGTCGATCTCGGTGGTTGCGTTTGATCGAATCAGCCCGTTTCACCTAGCCGTGCCGTGTGTTGTGTTTGGAGAGAGCCACCCTGGCTGCCCGGAGTTCGACTTCAAAGTTTGTGTGGCGGAGTCTGGAAGGATTTGTACGTCTGGCGGGTTTGACATAGCCGTACGTTATGGACTCTCGGCACTCAAAACGGCCGATATCATCATTGTTCCAAGTTGGCGAGACATCGCGGAAAAACCTCCCAAGGCGTTATTGAAGGCCTTAAGTGCAGCATATGCGCGTGGTGCAAAGATCGTTGGTCTGTGCTTAGGAGCGTACGTACTTGCCGAAGCTGGTTTGCTGGACGGGCGAGATGCGACGACGCACTGGGCCTATGCGAAAGAATTTACCGAACGCTACCCGCAAGTCCGACTTGACGCGGATGTGCTCTATGTTGAAGATCACGGCATCGTCACTTCCGCTGGAACGGCGGCTGGAATCGACTGTTGCCTTTTTTTATTGCGCCAAATGCATGGCTCGCAAGTAGCCAATAGTGTCGCGCGACGCTTGGTAGTTCCGCCGCACCGTCGGGGTGGGCAGGCACAATTCATCGAGCAGCCGATACCGAAAACACTGGCAGACTCTCGTCTATCTGAACTATTTGACTCGATTCGTGAAAACATTCAATTAGCGCATTCTGTGAATTCTCTAGCGGAACGAGCATTGATGAGCAGGCGGACCTTTACCCGGCAGTTCAAGCAGCTCACAGGGATGGGCTTTGTGTCTTGGCTGTTGGCAGAACGTTTGGCTTATGCCCAGCGACTTTTGGAGTCAACCAGTGGATCAATCGATGTCGTAGCTGAACGAACGGGCTTCGGATCACCAGAGTCACTTCGATTGCACTTTAGACGCCAATTCGGAATTGCACCGACAGAATGGAGAAAGCAGTTTCGCCACTAGTGTGATATCAAATGGGCTTAACAGGCCTTTACAAAATCTGGGTCAACACAATGGGACTCAGCGCTACTACTTTAGTTATCGCCGCCTTTGGCGCATTCGCTCAAGACGCAGCCAAACCAGTGACGCCAGCTGCAAAGGCTACAACCGCAGCCCCCGCAGCCACTGCAACGGAGACTAAAAAAACTGAAGATAAAAAAGTCACGCACGCAAAAGTAAAAGCCAAAAAAGCTGCTGCACCATCAGCGATATAAGATTAATTCCTCCACAAGAAGACATCTACCAAGATGGCTTTTTTTGGCATCGAGCAATTGAGTTGAAGTTTTGATTTGCAGCGTTCAGCGTGTGGTGATTGCAGGTCTAGAATAGTCTCAGCCTAAGTAGCTGGTTAAATTCTAAAAAACCAAAGCGCACAGCGCGAGGAGACAGACATGCGTATCTTGATCGCCGAAGACGACCAGGTTTTAGCCGATGGCTTGTTGCGCGCACTGCGCGGCGCAGGCGCAGCGGTCGACCATGTGGCCAGTGGCAGCGAGGCCGATGCCGCCCTCATGACCAACACGGAATTTGATTTGCTGATTTTGGATTTGGGTTTGCCCAAAATGCACGGACTCGAAGTGCTGAAAAAACTTCGTGCGCGGGGCTCCTCACTTCCCGTTTTGATTTTGACGGCAGCCGACAGTGTTGAAGAACGCGTCAAGGGGCTGGACTATGGAGCTGACGACTACATGGCCAAACCGTTTAGCTTGCAAGAACTAGAAGCCCGTGCTCGCGCCTTGGTGCGCCGCGGTATGGGTGCTAACAGCAGCAACATCAAACATGGTCCGTTGGTCTATGACCAAGCCGGGCGCGTTGCCACCATTGACGGGAAAATGGTCGAGCTCTCAGCCCGTGAGCTGGGGCTCTTAGAAGTATTACTTCAGCGAACTGGCCGCTTGGTGAGTAAAGACCAACTGGTGGAGCGCTTGTGCGAGTGGGGCGAAGAGGTAAGCAATAACGCGATCGAGGTCTATATCCACCGCCTGCGCAAGAAGATAGAAAAAGGCCCCATACGTATCGCAACAGTGCGTGGCTTGGGCTATTGCCTCGAAAAAATCCAAGCGTAGAAGAATGAAGATTTTCCAGAGCGAACAGCGCTCGCTGTTTGGCGAGATTCTGGATTGGATGCTCACACCCATCCTCTTGCTGTGGCCGGTGAGTTTGGTATTGACGTGGCTGGTTGCTCAGGGGATTGCTGGCAAGCCTTTTGACCGCGCGTTGGAATACAACGTCGGCGCGCTGGCTCAGTTGATTACGGTGCAACACAATGCCGCACAATTCGTACTCCCCCAGCCCGCGCGAGAACTCTTAAGAGCCGATGATTTAGATACGGTGTATTACCAAGTCTTGGGAATCAAAGGGGAACACCTCAGCGGTGAAAAGGAATTACCCCTGCCGCCTGACGACGACAAAACCCCCATCGGTGAAATCCGTGTTCGTGATATTGAGTTTCGCGGAACCGACCTCAAAGTGGCTTACATGTGGGTCAAGCTCGAAGTACCCAACAGCGCACCCGCTTTGGTGCAAGTTGCAGAAACTTTGGATAAACGCTCTGTTTTGGCAACTGAGATTGTCAAAGGCGTGATGCTGCCGCAGTTCGTGGTATTGCCGCTGGCGGTGCTGTTGGTGTGGCTGGCTCTAGCGCAAGCGATTAAACCGTTGAACCGTTTGGAAGAGCGTATTCGGGCCCGCAACCCTGA
This sequence comes from Bordetella parapertussis, assembly GCA_945888535.1. Taxonomy (GTDB): domain Bacteria; phylum Pseudomonadota; class Gammaproteobacteria; order Burkholderiales; family Burkholderiaceae_C; genus Allorhodoferax; species Allorhodoferax parapertussis_A. The sequence continues at coordinate 36,448 of CAMDAN010000002.1, read as the reverse complement.
TGATTTAAGCCCCTTGGGTGTAGAGGCGGTTCCATTGGAAGTGGCGCCTTTGGTTTCTTCGGTGAACGATTTGCTGATGCGATTGAAAGATTCCATTGCAACCCAAAAACGCTTTTTGGCAGATGCAGCCCACCAACTGAAAACGCCCTTAGCTGGACTACGTATGCAGGCGGACTTGGCACAGCGAGAGGGCGCAAGCGCCGAAGAACTCAAACAATCGTTACGGCACATTGGAAGGTCTAGCATTCGCGCAACCCACACGGTCAACCAGTTATTGGCGTTGGCGCGGGCCGAAAGCAGTGCAGCGATATTGGCGCACCAAGCCTGTGACCTCGCACGCCTGACGATTGACGTGGTGAAAGACTGCCTGCCACGGGCGATGGATAAGCAGATTGACATGGGTTACGAAGGCGCACAACCGGCCAGCGAAAACATCGTGATGCAAGGCAACCCCACCTTGTTGAAGGAGATGATTCGCAACCTCGTAGACAACGCGATCAATTACACCTTAGCGCTGCCAAATCAGCAGGCGATGATTACGGTGCGCGTTTTGGTCGACCCGTTTAGCAAGGTCTTGGTTTTGCAAGTTGAAGATACCGGGCCCGGCGTTCCCGCTGCGGAACGAGAATTGGTTTTTCAGCCGTTTTACCGCGCTTTGGGAACAGAGGCAGATGGTTCAGGTTTAGGCTTGCCCATTGTTTTAGAGATTGCGCGGCAGCACCGCGCGGTGGTTACCGTTGAAGACAGCCGACCCGGCCAAAGTCCTGCGGGAGCGTGCTTTACAGTTCGATTTAGCCGAGCAGAGGATTAGCCGCAGGGCGAACGCTGACCTCTGCGGCATTGATTTTTTGAACCCCTTGCGGGGTTTGTACCAACAAGGCCCCCATGGCGTCCACACCGCGCGCAAGACCCGTAGTCCCGTCACTGCACACCACTTCTTTGCCAAATAAAACGTCCCGCGTATGAAAAGCGTCGCGTAAAGGCGCAAAGCCAAATTGTTCAAACGTCCTCAATGCTTGTATCAAAGCTGGGGCAATATGCAGCAATGCGTCTGGAGCAGCCGTGCCAGGTAAAACTTCTTCTAAACCTGCAGGTGCAGTTCGCAGATCGTTGTGAGATGGGATGCGGATATTCAAACCCACACCGATGACGGCATAGCGAAGTGCGCTTGCAGTCGCGGTCTCAATCAGAATGCCGCCGAGCTTGCGCTGAGCGAGCCATAAATCATTGGGCCACTTCAAACCAATCGCAGGATGCAGGCTTTGCGCAATGCTCAACCCCACTGCCAAAGATAAACCAGACCAGTCTTGGGGCGCTAAGACCATTCCAATGGAAAACGTGAGGGAGTCGGTCTTATCTAAATCACTGTGCCACTGACGCCCCAAGCGACCCCGACCTGCGGTTTGGCGTTCGGCAACCAATAAAACCGGATCGGTTTGCCCCAAGCGAAATCGACGCATCAGCTCGGTGTTAGTGGAGCTCAACTCGGGCAATACTTCCACCGTAAAGCTTGGCAAATGCGGCGAAACCGCTTCCCAAATAGCCTCAGACGGCCAATGAATAAAGGGCTCTGAGGGGTTTGCCATGGGAAAAGCTAGTTTTTACCGCGCTTGGGAGCTAGCAAGGTGCCGCGGCACTTCTTTGCCCCACACCAACAAGGGTATTCGGCCTTGAGTTTGGGTGTGTAACGTTCATCAATAATGAGACCATAGTCGTAGTTCAACTCTTCGCCAGCGTTGATATTGCGCAAGGCTTTAATGAAAATACGCCCGCCCACTTCATCGGCCTCACAATTGGCGTCACAGGAGTGGTTGATCCACTTCGCCGAGTTGCCTTGGTACAAGCCGTCAATGACGCGGGTTTCGTCAATATGGAAATAAAAGGTATGGTTGGGGTTCTCTGGATCATGGGGATGGCGGTCTTGGGCTTCCTTCCAAGTGATGACTTCCCCGCGGTACTCGATAATGGTTTCGCCTTCAGCGATATCTTGGATGGCAAAGACACCTCTACCATGGACCCCTGAGCGCCGCGCCTGAATACGGCGGCTGCCCGATGAAATGACTGATTTTTTAGACACTGAAAAAATTTGGTATGGTGAATCGTATGGGCGCGTGTGTGCGTGCCCGTGGGTGTGCGCGCCTGTGCGTGCGCGAGAAACTGGATTGTAGACAAATGAAAAACGAAGCTGTTGGTAAAACATTGGTGATTGCAGAAAAGCCATCCGTAGCCCAAGACATCGTGCGCGCACTCACGCCCTTAGCGGGCAAGTTTGAAAAACACGACGAGTATTTTGAAAGCGACACCTACGTCGTCTCAAGCGCTGTAGGTCACTTGGTTGAGATCCAAGCGCCCGAAGCCTTCGATGTCAAACGCGGCAAATGGAGTTTTGCCAATCTCCCCGTGATACCCCCGCACTTTGATTTAAAGCCCGTCGATAAAACAAAAACCCGGTTGAACGCCGTCGTCAAGCTAGCCAAGCGCAAAGACGTTGACAAAATCGTCAACGCCTGTGACGCAGGGCGCGAAGGCGAGCTGATTTTTAGATTGATAGAACAGTATGCTGGTGGGGCCAAGCCGCTTGGAAAGCCGGTAAGCCGGCTTTGGTTGCAATCGATGACCCCACAAGCGATTCGTGATGGCTTTGGAGCTTTGCGAACCAACGCCCAGATGCAACCCTTGGCCGATGCGGCGCGGTGCCGCTCAGAGGCCGACTGGCTGGTCGGTATCAACGGCACACGTGCTATGACGGCGTTTAACTCGCGTGATGGTGGATTTTTTCTCACCACGGTCGGCCGGGTGCAAACGCCGACCCTGTCCGTGGTGGTCGAGCGCGAAGAGCAGATTCGCAAGTTCATCAGCCGCGACTATTTTGAAATTCACGCCACTTTTGCAGCTGTTGCCGGTGAGTACGCCGCCAAATGGTTTGACCCGCTGCACAAAAAAGACGCAGACGATGCGGAGAAAAAAGCCGACCGCGTTTGGAGCTTAGAACAAGCGCAAGCGATTGCAGATGCCGCGCGTGGTCAAAACGCGACCGTGACCGAAGAAAGCAAGCCCACCACCCAAGCATCTCCTTTGTTGTTTGATTTAACGTCTTTGCAACGTGAGGCCAATGGAAAGTTTGGCTACTCTGCAAAAACCACTTTGCAGATTGCGCAAAGTTTGTACGAACGCCACAAAGCGCTGACTTACCCCAGAACCGATTCGCGGGCTTTGCCTGAAGACTATGTGCCGGTGGTTAAACAGACCTTAGAGATGTTGGCCGACAGCGAGATGCGCCACTTGGCGCCTTTTGCACGCATCGCTCTTAACAACAACTACCTCAAACCCACTAAGCGGGTTTTTGACAACAGCAAGGTGAGTGATCACTTCGCCATCATCCCTACTTTGCAAGCGCCCAGCGGTCTCTCTGAGGCCGAGCAAAAAGTGTATGACTTGGTCGTACGCCGCTTTATGGCGGTATTTTTCCCAAGCGCTCAATACCAAGTCACTACCCGAGTAAGTACCGTGTCACAAGGCACAAGCAGCTTCGCTTTCAAAACGGAAGGCAAGGTATTGGTTAACCCAGGATGGCTGGCGATCTACGGCAAAGAAGCGGCTAATGAAGTGGAAGATGCCAAAGATGGAGACAAAGGTCAAAGCTTAGTTCCCGTAGCTGCGAACGAAAAAGTACGCACCGAAGCTACCGACCCCAGAGGTTTAAAAACCCGACCCCCTGCGCGTTATTCAGAGGCGACTTTGCTTGGCGCCATGGAAGGCGCAGGCAAAACGGTTGAAGACGATGAGTTGCGTGAAGCGATGCAAGAAAAGGGATTGGGCACGCCAGCGACACGCTCAAGCATCATTGAAGGCTTGATCGCTGAAAAGTACATGCTACGTGAAGGGCGTGAATTGATCCCCACGGCCAAGGCCTTTCAGTTGATGACGCTTTTGCGCGGCTTGGGTGCCGAAGAGTTATCTAAGGCCGAACTCACCGGCGAGTGGGAGTACAAGCTGGCGCTCATGGAGCAGGGCAAACTCAAACGCGAAGTGTTCATGGCCGAGATCGCCGCCATGACTGAGCGCTTGGTAAAAAAAGCCAAAGAGTACGACCGAGACACCATTCCGGGCGACTACGCAACACTTGCTGCGCCTTGCCCTAATTGTGGCGGAATCGTTAAAGAAAACTACCGTCGTTACACCTGCACCGGTAAAAATGGAGCAGCTGAAGGGTGTGGGTTTTCATTTGGGAAAACCCCTGCGGGGCGCACCTTTGAATTAGCCGAAGTTGAGCAGTTTTTAACGGATAAAAAGATTGGCCCCTTGGACGGCTTTCGTTCCAAAGCGGGTTGGCCTTTCACGGCCGAGATGGTTATTAAGTTTGATGAAGAGACCAAAAACTTCAAACTCGAATTTGACTTTGGCGACGACAAGGCAGGTGAAGAGTCGGGTGAAATCATTGACTTCTCAGCCAAAACCACTCTCGGTGTGTGTCCTAAATGCGGCGGCTCCGTGTTTGAACATGGCAAAAACTATGTGTGCGATCGCACCGTTCCAACCTTGGCGCAACCCACGCCGAGTTGTGATTTCAAAAGCGGACAAATTATTTTGCAGCAACCCATTGCGCGTGAGCAAATGGAAAAATTACTGGCCACAGGGAAAACCGATTTGCTGGATAAGTTTGTCAGCATGCGCACGCGGCGGGCTTTCAAGGCCATGCTGGCCTGGGACCCTGAGGCTGGGAAAGTCAGTTTCGAATTTGCTCCAAGTAAGTTCCCGCCTCGAAAAACGGCAGCTGGTAAAGCCGCGCCAAAAGCCCCCGCTAAAGGCGCAGTGAAAGCGACAGCGAAAACCGCTGCGAAAACACCCGCGAAAAAAGCAGCGGCTAAAAAATCCACGGCTGCGGCTAAGCCCAAAGCCCCGCGCAAGGTTAGTACCGCTGCAGGCCTGGTGCCCAGCGCGGCGTTGGCGGCGGTGATTGGGGCAGAGGCGGTTGCAAGAACCCAAGTGATTAAAAAACTCTGGGATTACATCAAGGCCAACGGTTTACAAGACAGTACCAACAAACGGGCGATCAACGCCGATGCCAAACTCTTAGCGGTTTTCGGTAAACCACAGGTCACGATGTTTGAGCTTGCAGGCATTGCAGGCAAGCACTTAAGCGCTGCTGCATGAACTTCAGCGAAGTGGACGACGCGTCCGAACATAGCACCCACACCCCCCGGCAACGCGCATCTGCAGCCGCCCGAAGCACCTGGGTCAGTGTGTGGGTCAACGTGGTGCTTTCAGCGACCCAAATCGTTGTCGGGATTTTTGCAAAATCACAGGGGCTGATCGCAGACGGAATCCATTCCTTGTCCGATCTGGTGGCCGACTTTGTTGTTCTTTTTGCAGGCCACCACAGCCAAAAGGATGCGGATATCGACCATCCCTATGGCCACCACCGTTTTGAAAATGCGGCTTCGTTGGTCTTGGGCTTGTTACTGCTCAGCGTGGGGGCGGGTATGGTCTGGTCTGCAGTGAGCAAACTGGAAACACCCGAGACGATTGCGACCGCGCATATTTCTGCTTTGTGGGTCGCCTTTGGCGCCCTGGCGGCAAAAGAACTGCTGTTTCGCTACATGTTGCGCGTGGCCAAACAAGTCAAGTCCAGCATGTTGGTTGCGAATGCGTGGCATGCGAGATCTGACGCCGCATCGAGTTTGGTGGTCGGTTTGGGCTTGGTGGGAAACCTGCTCGGGTATCCCTTACTTGATCCTATTGCAGCCTTGATTGTGGGCCTCATGGTGGGAAAAATGGGATGGAGTTTTGGTTGGGATGCGCTGCATGATTTGATGGACCGGGCGATCGATGAAGAAGAGGTGCAGGCGATTCATCAAACGCTGATGGAGACGCCGGGTGTTGCTGGCGTCCATGACGTTCGTACCCGCAAAATGGGCGATATGGTGATAGCCGATGCCCACATTGAAGTCGATGCCAATCTCACCGTCGAAGAGGGTCACAACATCGCTGTTGCAGCGCGTCAAGCGGTGATGCAGCGACACCGCGTTCTTAATTTGATGACCCATGTGGACCCCGCGCACAAAGTTGACGCAGACCACGCGCCAGTGAATCGAATCTGATGCACCGTACGATTTTTGATACCCCTGGGGTCAATACGTTTCTGCGGTGGTTTTCTATCGGGTTTTTAAAAGCTACCGGCTGGAAAATTTATGGGCAGTTACCGGCCAATGGGCGCAAAAGCGTGTTGATTGCAGCGCCTCACACCAGCAACTGGGATTTGCCTTACACCTTGATGGTGGCTTTTGCGCTGCGTCTAAATGTGTATTGGATGGGCAAGCAGTCGCTTTTTAAAGCCCCTTTTCGTGGCGTGATGCTTTGGTTGGGTGGCATTCCTATTCAGCGCGAAAGCTCCAATAATGTGGTGGAAGCGTCCATTGCCGCGATCCAAAATGCTGACGGGCCTGTGCAATTGATCGTGCCCCCCGAAGGTACCCGAAGCAAAGCGCGGTATTGGAAAACCGGGTTTTATTACATTGCCTTAGGCGCCAACGTTCCCATCGTGATGGCTTACATGGACTATGCACGCAAGGAAAGCGGATTGGGCCCGGTGTTTGAGCCGACCGGCAATATTGAAGCGGATATGGTGACTATCCAGGCTTTTTACGCCCCCTTCAAGGGCAAAAACCCTGATCAGTTTTGATGCCACCGCGCCAAGCGTAAGCGCTCGACCAAGCACATATGCGGCACGGTTAAGGCAGCGAGGCCAACAAAAACAAATTGAATAACCCGGGAGTCCATCTCCGACGGCGGAAAAAATATCCACGCAGCACCGCCCAAGACGACTACACCGAGGAGCGGCCCTGCTGCGACAGCCACCAAAATGCGCATGGGCGCAGCTGTGTAAATTTGGGTGCGAACGATGTGTCTTGCACTGTGCATAAAGCAGAAAAAAATAGTAAATGCAATCAGTGGCGAAAGCAGTGTGGCGATGGCTGTCACCGCCCCCATTTCTAAAACGGTTTGGCGGTCTGTTTTAAAGATTCGCAGCGATTCCAGCGCCAAGCCCGCAAGCCACGGCCATGCCAGGATATGCAAAGTAAAAGCCAAGCTATGGCCGCGAGCGTCACCGATTAACAGAGTAAATAAATGTCCAAGCTCTTCTTGGTGGAGTGCACCAGGCAGCACGATGCTTGCGCCTCCGTACAAAACTTGAGCGAGTATCGATGTCCCTTGCCGCAGATCACCGGAAAAATGGATGACCGACAAGATTAAGAACACCCATAAAAAAACAGTAGGTGCATACCACCAGGCCAAAACCACAACACAAGCAAGAAGAATGTAACAAGCAAGGAACACTGTCCAACGCAATGTGCTGCTGAGTTGATAGAGCTTTTTGGCAAAAATTGGATCTAACGCGCCGTGCGGAACACCCAATACAGCCACAAGAGCCGTAACTAACAGAAGCAGTAGGTGTAAATCAAGCGGCGGCAAAAGCAAAGATAAAAAAAGCGCAGCGATGGCTACGCCAATAAAACACACACTTTGAAGTTGTAGCGGCTTCATAGCAAGGGCTTGCCACTAAAAAGCTGTTTGATAAAGGGTGCGGTAGGCATAGCGCGAATGATGGCAACGTAATCGCTGAGGTGCGCCTTATCACTCAAAAATCGAATCACTTGTTCGCTCTTTGCATTAGAAAAAAGACGCGTAAAAAGAGCGGGCCCATGGCGTGGATTATCCCGAAGTACGTTGAGAAAGATTCGATCCATTTGGCTTAAAAAATACGGATCTTTAGTCTGTGCTTTCGCAGGTCCGCCTGCGACGATACTTGCTGCGCATTGGGCTGCCCAATTCTGTATGCGTTGGAACGCATACCCCGTAGAGGGCCTGCCTGCGCTTGCATGCAGGCCAGAAACAATATAACTCGGGTCCTTGGGCGTTGAATTGGCACCGCGATGGGTGATACCCATAGGCAACAGGCCGTATTCAGAATGCACAATTGTGTACGGCTTACCACCCACTTTTTTAGCAATAGATTGCATCAAGGCGTTTTCAAGATCGGCTGCGGTCAAGCGCTCGGCTGAAAAAGTAGTGAACTCGATGAGTGCCCGCGTTGTTGAGACAGGCAGGGTATAGGTAAAACCAATCTGCATGGGGTTGGGCGCAGAAAAATCCATTAATTGTGCACACGCAGGGTCAAAGCAGGGTTCGTTGGTCAAAACTTCATGGCCATAAAAAGACTGCCATAAGACCGCTTCAAGTTCAGATGAGGAAACAGCGGGACGGGTGTCTACAACCATCCTAGACGCCAAGGCGCCCTGTGAAGTCTCAACATGCCAGAGCCCATCCCGAAAGATGGGTTCGGTTACAACGGCAGCATTCAATTGAATAGAGAGCAAGGGATTGTGAGCCAACCCCGTCAACACCGAGTCGTAAAAGGTGCTGCTTTTAAGCATACGGTAAGGGGTGTGGTTGCAATCAATCAACATCTGCTGTTCCCCGTTGATGAGCTGCAATTCGCCCCATTGGTGGTCTGCCAGATGTGCATACGGGGTGGTGTCGTCCCCCCAAAAGCACCAAGTCCTATCATTTTGATAGGTGCTGCGTTGCTCTAAAACGACGGTTCGTGGGGCGCGGTCTTTGTATGAGCCTAACTGCGCTGCAAGGCTAAGACCCGCACAGCCACCGCCGATAACAAGCAGGTCGGCATCAGCTGGCATGGTCTAAAAAATGCCAAGTGGTGGGTCGTGGCGCGTTTAACAGTGGGGCGTGCAATGCGGAATCATGGTTGTCCGGAAAACGCCAGTACTTTCTTTGAAATGGAATCTCACACAAAGAAAGAATGGAAAGCATGCTTTTTTTTCTCCAACCCACGACGGCCCGGCCTTGCCAGAAATTAAGCCCATTGTGCTGTAACTCATCGCCAATAGCACGGTAAAGACGCGCAGAGAGTAAAACACCCGCCCGAGCCGCGGGCGGAAGATAGACGAGGCCTTGTTCGCCGCTTTGGTAGTAACGATCGGCCAAAGCTAATAAATCATTCAAGCAATTTTGGATCAGTTTTCGGGTTGGCATGGAGGGGTTGAGGATCTCTTCAGGCGACAAGTCACCTACAACACTTGACGGCAAGTAACGCCTTCCTAGCGCAGCGTCGGCAGCGACATCCCTGCAGATGTTGGTAAGTTGCATGGCCATACCCAAATCAATGGCATGCGCAAAGGCCAATTTTTTATCCGTCTCTAGTGCCTTACACATCATTAACCCGACCGTACCCGCAACTTGGTAACAGTAGCGCAATAGGGCATCTTCGTCTGCAATTCGTACGGTGGTGAGATCGGATTCAATACCCATCACCAGCTCTATGAGGATGGCTGGATCAATCTTGCATTCTTCTAGCAAAAGCAAACCGTCCTTGATGATGGGATCCGAAGATATACCGGTAGCAAACGCTGTCTTGATTTGACTGAGAGCAGAAAGCGCCCGAGGTATGCCTTGATGCTCATCCGCGATATCGTCGATGTAACGGCAAAGACGGTAGAGGCGGGTAGCGCGTTGCGCGTGGTTTTTGCCGAGAAAGTGACGCGCCCAGTGGAAACTTTTCCCTTTGGCCGCGAGTATTGCGTTGGCGTCCAACAAAGAAGACTCAGGCATTAGTTACGGGCTCAATGAGGGAGTCGATCACTTTTGCTGAACATAAAACCCCTGGTAAGCCTGCACCAGGATGGGTGCCAGCGCCCACCAAATAAAGATTTTTAATGCCTTCGGCCTGATTGTGAAATCTGAACCATGCCGATTGGCGAAACAAGGGAGAAATTGAAAATCCTGCGCCATGTTGGCTGAGATAGTCGTTTTTAAAGTCCTTGGGATTCATCGAGAACTCAGCCGTGATGGTTGACTCTAAATCTGGAAGAATCGTCTTGCTGAGGGCTGCAACAATGCGGCTCTGTAGCAAAGGACCTTGAATATCCCAATCAACCTTCCCTTGCAAGTTAGGTACCGGGCACAGCACATAAAAACTATCGCATCCGGGAGGTGCAAAACTGGGGTCTGTGGCCGTGGGGCGATGGAGATACAAGGAAAAATCATCGGAAAGTGTTTTGTGGTCAAAGATGTCCGCAAGGAGTTCGCGGTAGCGTTCGCCCATCCATATGGTGTGGTGCGCGACATCTGGGTAGGTTCGCTTGGTCCCAAAATAAAAAACATACAAGCCCATTGAAAATTGCGCGCTTGCAAGTTTCACCGCAGATGCAATCGAGCGATCCGCAGGAGACACCATCTCGCCATAGAGATGCGCTGCATCGGCGTTTGAAACGATGACATCCGCATTGAGTGTGCGGCCATCCTCAAGAACCACTGCGTGGGCTATCCCCTTTGTGATCTTTAGAGACTTAACCGTTTGACCGAGTTGGATATCAATGCCCTGTCGGACCATGAGCTCTTCGAAAGCCTTGGTAATAGCGCCCGTACCGCCCATCGCAAAATGGACACCATACGCACGTTCTAGATAGTGAATCAAACCATAAATACTGGTTGTATCAAAGGGGTTGCCACCCACAAGCAGGGGCTGAATCGAAAAGGCTTGACGCAACTTCGGGTTGATTAAAAACCTTGACACCATTTGCCAAACGGTTTCATAGGAGCGCAAACCTAAAAGCTGCGGGATTTGCCGCAACATGGTGATAAATTTGTGGAACGGTTGGGCGGATAGTTGCGTAAACCCGACATCGAAGATTCGCTGGGAGTGCTTCAATAACTTTTGATAGCCATCGCAGTCCTTGGGTTCAATGCGTCTAATTTCAGCCAGGGTTTCTTCAAGCGTTCCGCCATAGTCAAACTTTTCCCCATCAGAAAATACGAATCGGTACCAAGGTGTCAGTGGAACTAGCGTGACGTGATCGGAGAACTTTTCACCAAACAATGAAAAGATCTCTTCAAAAAGAAAGGGGGCGGTGATGACGGTAGGGCCAGCGTCATGTCTAAACCCATCACGCTCAAAAACTTGAGCACGTCCTCCGAGCTGGGAACATCGATCGATCAGCGTAACCTGATAGCCCTTAGCGCGTAATCGAAGGGCCGCTGCTATCCCGCCAAACCCTGCGCCAATGACAATTGCGTGCATTAATAAGTTTCGAATTGTGCAATAGTGTCATTCAACGTCGTGCGCATTTTTGTGCAGTAGGAGATCAACAAAAGGCCAGAGTGATGGGGTAACTGCAATGCATAGTCTTCACACTGCTTGAGATGATCTATTGCAAGAGCAGAGGCTTGAGCAAAAGGGTCATCATGTCCCGATTGTTGCTCAAGCAGTAAAACAATGTTCAGTGCAGGTGGTGGGACCTGTTGCTGCTGATGGGATGCGCGCTTTGAATCCGAGGCATGGTCTTGTAAATCATCAATGATTTGATAACCCACCGCAAAATGATCGGCGGCAGACTTGGCAACCGCAATGGAATCGGGATACCCCGCGACTAGCAACCCAAGCTCAAGCGGCAAGCCCAAGAGGGCGCCTGACTTGGCCTTGGCGATGGCAATGTATTGGTCGACGAAGTCTGAGTGCGAATCTAAGGCGCTCAAGTCGGCGCACTGCCCAGCAATAGCGCGGCTGGTTCGCTGGTGCACCATGTCTAAAACGGCAGGTAGCTTGTCAGGCCGGGAGAGCTGGCATAAGACGCCGTAAGAGGCAGATAAAAGCAAGTCCCCACAGCAGATAGCAAAGTTCTTGCCATATTTAGACCACAGGGAGGGCTGACCGCGACGGAACAAATCGCCGTCCTGAAGGTCGTCGTGTACAAGAGACGCATTGTGTAAAAGTTCTGCACAGGCAGCAAGACATACTGCGTCAGAATCTTTAAGGCCTAAAGCAAAAGCGGCAGATAAAGCCAGCTTAGCCCGAACTTGCTGCCCGCCGGAGCGCAAGTGGTAAGCAACCGCTAAAGAAACATTGTGTGCTGGAGTGGAGGCCAACTCCTGAGTGCAACGCGTTGCATAAAGCATTCTTGCTTGAACATCTTCAAGCAATGAAGCGAGTTTGACGTCTGTCAATTCTGAACAATCTAAACGAGGCGTCGACATAACAAGCGGCTCCGTTTGAACAAGCCAAGTACAAATAAGACATGGCCCAATAAAAGAACCTTCTTCACTCGGTGAGTGAAGAAGGTTCAAACCAAACGCGCTAATTATTTGTGCGAATGACCTTCAGACTCTTTGACCGCAACGGTCCAGATGATCAAGCCAAATGCAATCTTGTTCAACACGTCAGCCAAGTTGTAAATGATGTTGAGAGCATTTGCACTGTCTGCGGGGTTGCTGCCTGTCAAGTATCCAAAGAAGTAGCCCAATGGGTAGATGGCCCAACCAATCGTAACAATCAAACGCATGGTGTTGAATGCCGATTGAACGGAAGCAGGTGCGCTGTTGGCGTTAATCTTGCTGGCTTCGCCCATGAAGATTTCATAAAGAATGTAAGCCCAGCCCACCATACCGATGATGAATGCAGGCATAACAGCCATGTAGCCGGCTTCACCGAGGTATCCACCCACCAACATAACTAAAGTTCCGATCATGAGGCGCCAAAACACGCCAACGGGGACTTTGGTAATAGCTGACAGAATCAAGTAAAACTCGATCATCAAAAGTGGCACAGTAATGAGCCAGTCGATGTACCTAAATACGGTTGGTGTTGAGCCGGTTGTGACCCAGACTTCACGCATGTAGAAATAGTGAACGGCAGCTACCAAAGTGACCAGTCCGGAAACGGTCAATGATGTCTTCCACTTCGCTGAAACACGGTCACGCTCTAGGAAGAAGAATACGGTGGATGCAATGAGGGCCATTGAAATGAGCCAAAAAGATATTCCCACAAAATCTTCAGGCTTGAGGACAGCCCCCGCGTTCGCTGATGCTTGGCTAGCACCAAATAGCAAGCCTAAGGCGATGGCCGGGCTGGCAATTGACTTAAGCCAATTCATTTTTAACTGCATACGTATCTCCTAAAAGTTAATTGGTTTCCAATAGAACCACACGAACGATAGTAGATTTTGATTACGATGTAAATAATTGACATGGCAGTAGGGTTTTTAATGAAGTCAAAAAAAGTGGCTTTGTATGACTAGATTACAAAATTGCAATGCTTTTTCACCATTGGGAAATAACGGGTTAACCCTAATATTTTGCACAAGTTGCAAGACTTACTTTTTCATTGCTTGGGTCGAAATTAAAATTCGGTCGGTGTATGCGATGGCTAGGGCGCTGAGTAAGAAAGTAATATGGATTAAGGTCTGGAATAGCAACACTTTGGTGTCGTAGTTGGCGGCGTTGATAAAGGTCTTGAGTAAATGGATAGAGCTGATGCCAATGATGGCTGTTCCAAGTTTGACTTTCAAAACCGACGCATTGACGTGGTCTAACCACTCGGGCTGATCGCGGTGGCCCTCTAAGTTCATACGACTAACAAATGTCTCATACCCACCTACGATCACCATGATCAGTAGGTTAGAGATCATCACCACATCAATCAACGCTAAGACCACCAGCATGATGAGCGTTTCATTGAGACCGGTGAGAGGCGCATCGGCTTGGTAGCCCATGCTGGTCACCAACGATTGGAGTGCGGCCTGGCTTCCAAACGCCGCTTCTATGAGATGAACCAACTCGACCCAGAAGTGGTAAACGTATACACCTTGTGCCGCAATTAAGCCTAAGTACAAAGGCAGTTGTAACCAGCGGCTGGCAAAAATAAATGCCGGCAAGGGGCGCAGAGGTTTGGGAGAAGGTGGTTTGTTTTGCATGATTTTCCCTGTCGAATTATGGTTATTTGGCAGCGGCAGCCGCCGTTAAAAAGTCTTGCAGCATCGCGCTGTCATCGAGCGTACCTATCGTTGGCGAATGGTACTCCGGGTGCCACTGAACAGCGGCCACATAAGCACCACCAGTGTGTCGAATGGCTTCAATCAAGCCGTCTTCAGGACAGCGCGCCTCGACCACAAAGCCAGGCGCCAAGTCTTTGATGCCCTGGTGATGGATGCTATTGATTTTGGGGTGGTGTGTTTGGGTAAGTAACTCATGTAAGCGAGTTCCAGCGACCACATCCACGCTATGAAAATGCTGGTCAAACACGGCGCTGTCGCGGTGGGGTTTTGATTGAGGAAGTTGCGTGGGAATATCTTGGTACAAGGTGCCGCCAAAGGCCACGTTGATGAGCTGCAAGCCTCGGCAGACTCCAAAAATAGGTTTCCCTGCTGCAACAAAGGCACGAACCAAGGCGATTTCGTACGCATCGCGTTGGCGGTCACCACCCCAGTTCGGATTTAGCGGCTCTTCGCCGTAGCTGCCTGGCCAAACGTCGGCGCCGCCATGTAAAACTAAGGCATCAAGCCATTGAGCGTAATCGTCGGCGTCAATGCCAGCGTTGGGTGTCGCTCCCTCTGAAAAAGACGAGGGCACCATCACCGGAAGGGCGCCCCCACGGGTGATCCATTGCGCCATAGACTCTTCGATGTACTGCAGGGTCTTGGGCGCATAGGCATTGCGCGTCGGATCGGGGTACATGAAACACGCGCTGATCCCTATTTTCAGACGCTGCTTCATGGTGTGCAAACGCTTGGTTATTTCGCCAGAACCCGAACCATCTCCAAGCACTTATTGGAGTAGCCCCACTCGTTGTCGTACCAGCTCACCACTTTGATGAACGTGCCATCAAGCGCAATGCTGGCATCCGCGTCAAAAATGGAGGTGCGAGCATCGCCGCGGAAATCGGTGGCTACGACTTTGTCTTCGGTGTAACCTAAGATGCCTTTGAGTGCGCCTTCGCTTTGGGCTTTCATTTCTGCGCAAATCTCAGCCATCGTAGCCTCAGTGTTGAGCTCGCAGGTCAAGTCCACGACGGAGACGTCACTGGTGGGTACGCGAAACGACATGCCTGTGAGTTTTTTGTTCAAGGCGGGAATCACAACGCCCACCGCTTTGGCAGCGCCTGTGCTTGAAGGAATAATGTTTTCTAAGATGCCACGTCCGCCACGCCAGTCTTTGGTGCTAGGACCGTCCACGGTTTTTTGGGTTGCGGTGGCGGCATGCACGGTGGTCATCAATCCCCGCTTGATACCCCACTTGTCGTTGAGCACCTTGGCCACAGGGGCCAAGCAGTTGGTGGTGCACGAGGCGTTGGAGACAATGGTTTGACTCGCGTAGGTTGTGTGGTTCACGCCAAACACAAACATCGGAGTGTCGTCTTTGCTAGGTGCCGATAGCAGTACTTTTTTAGCGCCCGCTGCCAAGTGTTTTTCGGCAGTGGCTTTGTCTAGGAACAAGCCGGTGGCTTCGATGACCACATCGGCCCCCACTGCGCCCCACTTCAGGTTGGCTGGATCGCGTTCCTGCGTTAAGCGAATGGTTTTACCGTTGACGACCAGAGCTCCGTCTTTGACGGAGACGTCACCTTTGAAGCGGCCGTGCACGCTGTCGTACTGCAGCATGTAGGCAAGGTAATCGGGCTCTAGCAAGTCGTTGATACCCACGATTTCAATGTCAGAAAAGTTCTGCACCGCCGCGCGAAACACCATGCGGCCAATGCGGCCAAATCCGTTGATACCTACTTTGATAGCCATGTCATTACTCCTGAAGTTAAAAAATTGGAACGCTGTGAAGCAGTCTTAGCGCTTGCCGCGTAAAGCAGCTTCAACCGTGTCAGCCACGTTGTCGGCGGTGAATCCAAAATGCTTGAAAAGCACAGGGGCGGGCGCAGACTCACCATAGGTGTCAATTCCGACCACGGCGCAGCAACCGTATTTCCACCAGCCATCAGTCACGCCCATTTCCACCGCAATACGCGGAATTCCCACAGGCAAAACAGCGGCTTTGTAGGCCGCAGTTTGGTGGTCAAACGTGGTGTTGCTGGGCATAGAGACCACGCGCACCGCAATTTTGCGAGTGGCGAGCAGCGTTTGCGCTTGGAGTGCGAGTTGAACCTCGGAGCCTGTGGCAATGATCACAGCCTGGGCTTTTTTCTTCAGTCCCACTTCGGAAGGTTCAGCCAATACATACGCTCCTTTGCTGATCGCATCCAAGCCGCAAGCGTTTGGCGCCAACTCGGATTCGGCCTTAGGCGCGTAGGTGATGTTTTGGCGCGATAACAAAAGCGCGGTGGGCTTGGTTTTATTTTGTAAAGCAACAGTCCAAGCGACCGCCGTTTCAGCGGTATCTCCTGGACGCCAAACATCCAAATTGGGGATCAAACGCAAAGAGGCCGCGTGTTCGATGGACTGGTGGGTCGGGCCGTCTTCACCTAAGCCAATGCTGTCGTGGGTAAATACATGGATGACGCGCAGCTTCATCAGCGCAGCCATGCGGATGGCGTTGCGGCTGTAGTCGCTGAACGTGAGAAAGGTGCCGCCATAGGGAATAAAGCCGCCATGGAGTGCCACGCCGTTCATGATGGCAGCCATGCCAAATTCGCGTACACCGTAATTGACGTGGCGCCCGCCCACTAAGTGCCCTTGCGCGTCTGCGGTTTGGATGACGTTGCCTTGGCTGTCAAAGCGTAAATTGGGCGTGGATTTGGTGTTGGTGAGGTTGGAGCCGGTCAAATCGGCAGATCCACCAAGCATCTCTGGCAGCGCTGCAGTAAAGGCTTCTAGTGCGAGTTGCGAGGCTTTGCGTGACGCAACGGTTTCGGCTTTGGTGTGGGCCGCAATCACCGTATCCACCGCAGTTTGTACAAAGTTTTTGGGCAACTCACCCTTCATGCGGCGAAGTAGTTCTTTGGCTAGCGCGGGGTAAGCGGTTTGGTAGGCTGCAAAGGAAGTATCCCAGGCCTTTTCCCGGGCATGACCGGCTTCTTTCGCATCCCAGTCAGCATAGACTTCTTTGGGAATCGTGAATGGAGGATGGGCCCAGCCAATCGCTTCTCGGGTGAGTTTGATTTCTTCCGCGCCCAAGGGTTCACCATGGGCTTTGGCGGTGTTGGCGCGGTTGGGGCTGCCTTTGCCAATCGACGTTTTGCAGACGATGAGCGTGGGTTGGGTGCTGCTATGTTTGGCACTATCAATGGCTTGGGAAACTGCGGCCGCGTCATGGCCATTGACCGCGTCAATCACATTCCAGCCATAGGCCGCAAAGCGCTGGGGCGTGTTGTCGATAAACCAAGGCGCTACTTGTCCGTCAATGGAGATTCCGTTGTCGTCATAAAGGGCAATGAGCTTGTTAAGCTTCCAAGCGCCGGCTAAGGCGCAGGCTTCGTGGCTGATACCCTCCATCAAGCAGCCGTCGCCCATAAACACATAGGTGTGGTGGTCAACCACAGCATGGCCTTCGCGGTTGAATTCTTTAGCCAACAGTTTTTCTGCCAGCGCCATGCCGACAGCATTCGTAATGCCTTGGCCCAAAGGGCCGGTGGTGGTTTCTACACCGGGGGTGATGCCGACTTCGGGATGGCCCGCGGTTTTGCTGTGCAGTTGGCGAAAGTTTTTGAGCTCGTTCATGGGCAGCTTGTAGCCACTCAGGTGCAACAAGGCATAAATAAGCATCGAGCCGTGGCCATTGGAGAGTACAAAGCGGTCACGATTCATCCAATGCGGATTGGTGGGGCTGTGCTGCAGATGCTGACCCCACAAGGCAGTCGCCATATCGGCCATTCCCATGGGGGCGCCGGGGTGTCCGGAGTTGGCGAGTTGAACAGCGTCCATTGCCAGCGCGCGGATGGCGCTGGCCATTTGTTGGGTATTTGCCATGAAGGGCGACTCCGGGGTAGTTAAGGTAATCAAGGGGAAAGGTTGGATTTTACTGGGGCGAGTGAACCGCGCCCTTTGGGCTATGCTGATGTCTGAATTGACTCACCTCACACCCGCCATGAGCCTTTTGTTTTCTCCCTTCACCCTTCCCTCGCCGCGCGGTGGATTGACCCTTCCCAATCGCATTGTGGTGGCTCCCATGTGCCAATACAACGCCATCAATGGCCAAGCCACCGATTGGCACCTGATGCATTGGGGCAATATGCTCAACAGCGGCGCAGCGATGTTCACAATTGAAGCTACCGCGGTATTGCCCGAAGGACGAATCACGCCTTCTTGCTTGGGCTTGTGGGATGACGCAACCGAAGCGGCGCTGCACAGCCATTTGATTCGGGCCCGGGCATTGGCGCCCGAAGTGGCGGTATGTATTCAATTGGCCCATGCTGGGCGTAAAGCGTCTAGCGCCTTGCCTTGGCAAGGCGCCCAATTGCTGGCTGCCGCCGATGGGGGTTGGCAAACAGTGGGTCCTTCTGCACTGCCTCAATTGCCCCATGAAGCGCCGCCCACGGCGATGACGGCCCAAGACATGGAGAAGGTTCGCAATGCTTTTGTCAGTGCGGCACACCGATCCAAACGCTTAGGCGTGGAGGCCATAGAGTTGCACGCTGCCCACGGTTATTTGATGCATGAATTTTTGTCCCCGATCGCCAACCAGCGCAGTGATGCGTATGGCGGCAGCTTAGATAACCGCATGCGTTTTCCATTGGAAATTTTTGTAGCCGTGCGCGCAGTGTTTGATGGCGTATTGGGCGTGCGTTTATCAGCAACCGATTGGTTGGAGGGTGGCTGGGACGTTGTGCAAAGTGCGGAGTTCTCCAAACAACTGAAAGCCTTGGGTTGCGACTTTGTCCATGTGTCTTCTGGCGGTGTATCCCCAAACCAAAAGATCGCTTTGGGTACGGGGTACCAAGTGCCTTTTGCCCGCGCGCTGCGTGATGCCAGCGGCATGGCGACCACCGCAGTCGGGTTAATTACCGAGCCCAGTGAAGCGGAGGCAATATTGCAAGCGGGAGATGCTGACTTGATTGCGCTGGCCCGGGCCTTTTTGTACCAGCCGCGTTGGGGCTGGCAAGCCGCGGTGGCGTTGGGCGGGGAAGTCGCAGCCAACCCCGCCTATTGGCGTTGCTTGCCGCGTGGCGCACAGGCTGCGTTTGGCAAAGTGTCTGTCGGTGTGCGTTGAGCCCAAAGATGCCTCAACCCTTTACAGGCCGTGTGGCGGCGATGGTGTTGGCCGCAGGCCGCGGTGAGCGGATGCGTCCTTTAACCGATAGCACGCCCAAACCTTTATTACCCGTTTACGGTAAGCCCTTAATGCAGTGGCATTTGGAAGCGCTTACGCGTTCGGGGTGTACGCACGTGGTTACCAATACCGCGTGGTTGGGCGAAAACATTGAGGTGGCGTTTGGTGATACTTTTGAATGCCAAGGTGTGCGCTTACCAATGACGTACTCCCATGAAGGTAAAGACTTTGGCGGCGCGCTCGAAACCGCTGGTGGCGTCGCGCGGGCGCTGCCGATGTTGTGCGATGGCGCAAGCAATGACGCTGAAATTTTTTGGTTGCTTGCGGGTGATGTGTATGTGCCCGACTTTGAGTTTGATGGCGAGGCTGCCCAGCGATTTGCAGTCAGCGGTCGCTTGGCCCATCTGTGGTTGGTGCCCAATCCGGATCACAACCCCTTGGGCGACTTTGGTTTACAAGCGGTGCCCGGCGATGGGGTGCAAACCCACTTGGCGCTTAACCTCAGTAAGGACAGCCCCTTACCTCGTCACACCTACAGCACCATCGGCCTATTTAGCAAGGCGTTATTTTTGGCACCGTGGTGTGACATACCGCCAGGTAATCCATTGGGTGCCAAGGCCGCTTTGGCGCCGCTGCTGCGACGCGCGATGGACCAAGGTCAGGTGAGTGCACAGATTTACACTGGGCGCTGGACCGATGTCGGAACGCCTGAGCGATTGCGCCAACTCCATTCTTGAAAGCCCTTTGTATGACAACTACTTTACTTCCGCATTCATTCAAGCCGTTTGCACCGACTGCGGTGTACGCCGCACGCCGCGCCGCGTTGGTCTCCCAGTTGGGCACCAAAGGAGTTGTAGTGCTGCCAACAGCGCCTGAGCAACAACGCAACCGCGACGCTGATTTTTTATACCGCTTTGACAGTTATTTTCAGTACCTCAGCGGCTTTAACGAGCCCAAAGCCTGGTTGGTCATCACCGGCTCGGGGAAGACGATTTTGTTTTGCCAGCCCAAAGATGCCGAGCGCGAAATTTGGGATGGCTACCGCTTGGGACCTGACGCAGCGCCTAGCGCCTTAGGCGTTGATGAGGCCTATTCGGTGACTGAGATGGATGCCCGCATGGCTCAATTGCTCGATGGCTGTGATGCGGTGTGGTATCCCTTTGCTACCCATAAAGGTTTGGATGCGCGTATCACGGCATGGCTACAACCCTTGCGCGAGCGCGTGCGCTATGGCGCGCTCTGCCCTGCGGCCCAGCGCGACTTGTGCGTGCCCCTGGATGAAATGCGTTTGATCAAAGATAAGTATGAACAAGACACGATGCGCCGCGCAGGTGCGATTAGTGCGGGTGCCCATATTCGGGCGATGCAACTGAGCGCTCGGATGTTGCGCGAGGGAAAAGACGTGCGGGAATACCATTTGGATGCAGAGCTATTGCATGAGTTTCGCCTGCACGGTTCGCAGTGCCCGGCGTACGGATCGATTGTGGCGGCGGGCGCCAATGCGTGCGTGTTGCACTACCGCGCTGATGCAGGCGCTGTGCGTAACGGAGAGCTGGTGTTGATAGATGCGGGTTGCGAACTCGATGGATACGCCTCTGACATCACGCGTACTTTTCCAGCCAATGGGAAGTTCAGTGGGCCGCAACGCGCACTTTATGAGCTGGTGTTGGAATCGCAAAAAGCAGCGATTGCAGCCACTCGCGCTGGCGCACGGTTTACCGATCCCCATGAAGCCACCGTCAAAGTATTGGCGCAAGGCATGTTGGACCTCGGCCTTCTTGATAAAAACAAGGTGGGCGGCTTGCAAGATGTGATTGAAAAACGCGCGTATTTTCAGTTTTATATGCACCGAACAGGCCATTGGTTGGGCATGGATGTGCATGACTGTGGTGCCTATACCGAGCCCAGCGAAATTGGTAAGGCGTCATCGCGCTTGGACGCACTGACCGGCGAGACCATCGTCAGTCGCCCAGCGCGCGTGTTGCGCTCAGGGATGGTGTTGACCATAGAGCCTGGTATTTACGTTCGTCCCGCTCCCGGTGTTCCTGAGCAGTTCCACAATATTGGGATCCGCATTGAAGACGATGCGATTGTTACTGAGACCGGCTGCGAACTTATTAGCCGCGGTGTCCCCGTAGAGGTCGATGCAATTGAAGCTTTAATGCGGGCTTAGAAAAGCTTGCCGATAGCCACTATCAATCAATTAGTCATTATCAATTGGCTAATTCAATAGATTAATCCTATGATTCACGCCATGCCGATAGAAAACCTTCTGTTGGCACTGTGTAAATCTTAAGGAATATGACCATGCAACACGCACAACGCCCCGAAATCAAAACCCTTGCCAATCTCGAGTCTGCTTTTGCTGGCGAGTCAATGGCGCATATTAAATACCGCTACTTTGCAAAAATCGCTCGCGAAATGGGCGATGAGTTAACAGCACGAACCTTTGAAGAAACGGCTAACCAAGAAGTAATGCATGCCTTTGGGCATCTGGACTTGCTTTACCCCAAGGCTAC
Organism: Bordetella parapertussis; assembly: GCA_945888535.1. Lineage (GTDB taxonomy): Bacteria > Pseudomonadota > Gammaproteobacteria > Burkholderiales > Burkholderiaceae_C > Allorhodoferax > Allorhodoferax parapertussis_A. The sequence continues at coordinate 14,927 of CAMDAN010000002.1, read as the reverse complement.
GATGACGCCTGCCAAGGCATTGCAAATGGCCATTGATGGGGAAACCTATGAGTACACCGAGATGTACCCAGGCTTTCGCAAAACAGCAGAAGAAGAGGGCAATGCAGCCGCGGTGGCTGAAATCGATGAACAAATCGAAGAGTCCAAAGTGCACGCTGCGCAGTTCCGAGCGACGCTTGAAAAAGCCCAAAAGCGATTTGCTGCCTTGGCCAAAGTCGAAGAGCGCCACGCCAAACATTACCAATCGGTATTGGATACCGTGTTGGCCCACTAAATTTTGAAAGACTGAAAAATGAAAACGTATATTTGTATCGTGTGTGGATTTGTGTATGACGAGACTGCTGGCCGACCTGAAGAGGGTATTGCAGCGGGCACCCTGTGGAGTGCTGTTCCTGAAAACTGGGCCTGCCCGGACTGCGGAGTCGCCAAAGCAGATTTTGAAATCGTGGAAATCTGAACATGACCGCTACCTCTCATCCTCTGGTCATTGTGGGCGCGGGTCTTGCGGGTTGGACGGTAGCGCGTGAATTTCGAAAATTAGACGCCACACGATCCATCGTGATGGTGACATCAGATAGCGGCGACTTTTACGCCAAGCCGACGCTTTCCAATGCCTACGCCCAAAAGCGAACTCCCGAGCAGCTAGTAACTACACCCGCCCAAAAAATGGCCGAAACGCTGCAGGTGGAACTGCACGCGCACACCCAAGTCCTTCGGATAGACACCCAAGCGCAAAAGCTGACCACCCAGAAGGGGACGGAAGAGCAACCGCTGGCGTATAGCCAATTGGTCTTGGCGAGCGGCGCCCATCCTATTCGTGTGCCGATAGAGGGCGACGCGGCTGACCAAGTGTGTTCGGTCAACCATCTCGCAGATTTTGCAAAGTTTCACGCAGCGTTAGGCCCAGCTCCAAAAACCGTTCTGGTACTGGGCGCAGGCTTGATTGGTTGCGAGTTCGCAAACGATTTAGTCCAAGGGGGCTATACCGTTCACGTGGTGGATCCAGCAACAACGGCGTTAGCGGCGATGCTCCCAAGCCAAGCCAGCGCGCAGTTGCGGGATGCTTTGCAGGGCTTGGGGGTGGTTTGGCATTTCGGCACCACGCTGCAATCGCTCACGCACCGAGAAGGCCGCATGCAAGCGCAATTAGCTAGTGGCGAGTTGCTCAATGCTGACTTGGTGCTCAGCGCCATCGGTTTGCGGTCCGACACGGCGCTCGCCCAACATGCTGGACTGGTGTGTGAAAGGGGCATTGTCGTTTCAAACACCCTACAAACCAGCGCGGAGAACGTTTACGCTTTGGGTGATTGCGCCCAATACGCCAGTGCGCAATCCAGGACTCTGCCGTACGTCATGCCGATCATGAATGCAGCCAGAGCATTGGCAGCTACGTTGCATGGCACGGACACGCCGGTTGTGTTCCCAGTGATGCCGGTCTCCGTGAAGACGCCCGCACTGCCCATTGTTTTGGTATCTCCACCGCCAAATGCAGTGGGCCAATGGGCGCCAGAGCCCGACTTAGATGGTGCCTTGGGCGGGGCATGGCGTTTTGTAGATGACCAAGGCCACGCTCGCGGTTTTGTGCTCACCGGTAAGCAGACGAGCAGACGCATGGAATTAAGCAAGGAAATCGTTTTGTAATGGTGGCTTCGTAAAACAGCGGCTTGAAGGGATAACACGCAAAGGGGTTAAAACTGTTGTTTGCAAAGCGGTATGTCGCCATGCGTTTCGTGCATGAGCCTGCGGTCTACAATGAAAAGTCAATCACAGCGTACCGATTCACAGCAAGTTTTGCTCAGAATTGGTAGCGCTATAAGGACGCAAGATGGCCCAAGACGCAAGCAAACCCACTCCTCTCGAACAATCGAGCCAAAATGCTCAAGAAAAAAAAGAGCAGCTAAGACTTGCGGCGTTGGAATACCACCAATTTCCTACACCTGGAAAGATCTCCGTCACCCCAACCAAGCAATTGCTCAACCAGCACGATTTGGCGCTGGCTTATTCGCCGGGTGTTGCAGCGCCTTGTGAAGAAATCGTCAAAGATCCAAACAACGCATTCAAATACACCAGCCGCGGAAATTTGGTTGCCGTCATTACCAATGGCACAGCCGTCTTGGGCTTGGGGGACATTGGTCCCTTGGCGGCCAAGCCGGTGATGGAGGGCAAGGCGGTCTTATTCAAAAAGTTTGCTGGCATCGATGTGTTTGATATTGAGATCAATGAAAAACACGACTTGGACAAGCTGGTGGACATCATCGCGTCCTTAGAGCCAACCTTTGGCGGTATTAACTTAGAGGATATCAAGGCACCGGATTGTTTTTATGTGGAACGCAAACTGCGCGAGCGCATGAAGATCCCGGTGTTTCATGACGATCAACACGGAACCGCCATCGTAGTTGGGGCCGCTATTTTGAACGGCCTCAAAGTGGTCGGTAAAGATCCTAAAAAAATCAAGCTAGTGACATCAGGCGCTGGCGCTGCGGCACTGGCTTGCTTAGGTCTGTTGGTCAAACTGGGCATTCCGCGTGAAAACATTTACGTCACCGACTTGGCGGGCGTGGTCTACGAAGGTCGCACCGAGTTGATGGACGAAGACAAAATTTTCTTTGCACAAAAAACCGACGCTCGCACACTGCGTGAAATCATCGCGGGCGCCGATGTGTTTTTGGGCCTCTCAGCAGGCGGAGTGCTCAAAGCCGATATGGTCAAAAGCATGGCTGCAAAGCCATTGATTTTTGCGCTGGCCAATCCCACTCCAGAAATTCTGCCCGACGAAGTCAAAGCCGTGCGCGATGACGCCATCATGGCCACCGGGCGCAGTGATTTTCACAACCAAGTAAACAACGTCTTGTGTTTTCCGTATATTTTTCGCGGTGCGTTGGATGCAGGAGCCTCGACCATTACGGTGGAGATGGAAATTGCAGCGGTTCATGCCATTGCCGAACTCGCTCAAGCCGAGCAAAGTGATGTGGTCGCCGCAGCCTATGCGGGTGAACAACTCGCATTTGGCCCTGAGTACCTGATACCCAAGCCATTTGACCCGCGCTTGATGATGAAAATCGCGCCCGCAGTAGCCAAAGCGGCTGCTGACAGTGGGGTGGCGCTGCGCCCCATTGCAGATTTAGACGCATACCGTGAGCAGCTGCAAAGCTTTGTTTACGCGTCTGGCACCACAATGAAGCCGATCTTTACAGTGGCTAAAAATGCGCTTAAAAAACGCGTGGCCTATGCCGAAGGAGAAGACGAGCGCGTCTTGCGAGCCGCCCAAATTGTGGTTGATGAGCGGCTGGCTATTCCAACCCTTATCGGTCGACCTGCAGTCATCGCTGAGCGAATTGAAAAATTCGGATTGCGTTTGCGCGAAGGCCAAGACTACGCGGTGGTCAACGTGGAGCAAGACCACCGTTACCGTGATTTTTGGCAAACCTATCACCGTATGACGGAGCGAAAAGGCGTAACGGTCCAAGCCGCCAAAATTGAGATGCGCCGGCGACTCACTTTGATTGGCGCCATGCTGCTTAACATGGGTGATGTGGATGGTTTGATTTGTGGAACCTGGGGTACCACTGCGTTACACCTGCACTACATTGACCAAGTCATTGGTAAGCGTAACGCGCCCGAGCAAGAGGTGCAAATTTACGCCTGTATGAACGGTTTGATGTTGCCAGGTCGCCAAATATTTTTGGTCGATACCCATGTCAACTACGATCCCACAGCCCAAGAATTGGCAGAAATTACCATCATGGCGGCGCAAGAAATGCAGCGCTTTGGTTTCAACCCAAAGGCCGCATTACTCAGCCACTCCAACTTCGGAAGCAGCAACGAACCCAGCGCAATCAAAATGCGCGATACCCTGGCGATTTTGCAAACCAAGGCCCCTTGGCTGGAAGTCGATGGCGAGATGCATGGCGACATCGCCCTCGATGGCGAGGCCCGCAAGGCGCTCATGCCCCGTACTAGCTTGCACGGCGATGCCAACTTGTTGGTGTTACCCAATATCGATGCGGCCAATATCGCTTACAACTTGCTCAAAACCGCAGCCGGCGGGAACATCGCGATCGGGCCGGTTTTGCTCGGCGCGGCCAAGCCTGTTCATGTTCTCACCGCCAGTACCACGGTCCGCCGGATTGTGAATATGACGGCCTTAACGGTGGCAGACGCGAACGCACACCGATAAACCAAAGCACAGCAGCTCGCGGCGCGCCGCATAATCCGACAATTAACAAAGGCAGCCGTGAAGAAAATTTTTAAAATCCAAGTTGAGGGTCGCAACCGGGATCGACAGCTAGAAGCCAGCAAGCATGAAGTGCGTAAATATGTGGCAAGACAACGCCGGGCCAGCCTGCCCGAGGGCGTGGACTATTGGGATTTCGCTTGTCGTTTTGGCTTGACACAAGCGGACGCAAAAGAGGTCCATTTCGCCACCCTGATTGGGCATATGGATGAGGCAGCCCAAGCGGGAGCCTCTGAGTTTTTTGTGGATATCTTGGGGATAAATGGAGTGCGCAAGGTCAAACCTGATGCGCCTACCCCTTCTGAGAGTCCCACGCAATAAAGAAAAATGCCCCATTTTGGGGCGTTTGCAGTCATTTCCTTAAGGGCAAACCCTAGTTATCTATTGCTTTTTTAAGTCAGTTCAACGAGAATACAAAGCTTGATTTGAGCGATTCTCGCGAAATCTAGAAGATTTGGACTTAAATTTAAGAAAGTGAATCGGGGATGGACATGCAACTTCGAACCGTAAGAACGAATATCGTTCAATCAATCCGCGCGTTTCGCGTGTCGGACTTGCAAGAAGCTGCCCAAGGTTTGGGGCACCACTTTTTGTACGCGAATCTGGCCAACGCCCAGACCAAGCAAGATGTGCTTGATCTGATCGGCCAACAGTTCACACTGGCCACAACGTCAGGAAAAAACTTCGATTCTTTGTATGACAGTATGACCGACCCTGTGCATAAGTCAGGCCCACAGCCTGGTTTTATTGCCGTGTTGGAGCACATTCCTGCCAACCTCAAATTTGACAAAGAGGCGCGCGAGCAGCTCTTGGACATCTTCAGAGATACCGCTGACTACTGGGGAGATAGAAAAATACCGTTTAGGTGCTTCTATTCTTTTCTGTAGCCCGTTCTGCACACACCAGCCAAGCAGAACGGGCGAACGAGGCAAACAGCGACGCGACAGCGGACGTTGGTATTGACTTAACAGAAGGCGGCGAAAAAATGCCGACCGACCTCCTGTTGGATATTTCACCTTTGGCGTTGCGAATGAGCAGCCCTTTCAATTCAGGTTACTGGCTAGCCGCTGCTTGAAGTTCTAAGGCACGAGCCGAGGTGAAAAGAAAAACCCGCGAAAGCGGGTTTTTTTATGATGAAAAAGGCGAACCTTCAGTGCTCAAGGGCAGGCTGAGCCGTGAGTTGTTTGACCAACTCAACAAACTCCGCAACAGGAATTTCTTGTGCCCGGCGCTGCAAATCAAAAGACCCGCTGAAGTTTTTGGTGTCTAACCAACGGCCCAGGGAGTGACGAATTAATTTTCGGCGCTGGCTAAAAGCGACTTGCACCATTTCGCTAAAGAGTGCGATATCAATGTTGGGCGGTTCAGCTAAGGGCACCATGCGAACGACTGCACTGTCCACCCGTGGCGGCGGATCAAAACTCTCTGGCGGAACAAATAAAACATCTTCCATGGCATAACGCCATTGCAGCATGACGCTCAAACGGCTGAAATCAGAAGTATCGGGGGCGGCCACCATGCGATCAATCACTTCTTTTTGTAGCATAAAGTGCTGGTCTTCAATGCAGTCCACATACTGAAGCAAGTGAAACAAAATCGGCGTAGAGATGTTGTAAGGCAAGTTGCCGACCACACGCAATTGCGCAGGTGCACTATCGGCAAAACTGGGACTCTCAGTTCGACCGTGGGTGATCTGCAAAAAATCCACTTTAAGTACATCAGACTCAATGACGCGCAGTTGGGGATGTTCGCGCAGCCGCTTGGCCAAGTCGCGGTCGAGCTCGATCACTGTAAGTGCACCGAGACGCTCTACCAAAGGCTGAGTCAAAGCAGCCAAGCCGGGCCCGATTTCAACCATGTGCTGGCCGGGTAAGGGAGCGATAGCGCTCACGATAGCGTCAATGATGCCGGCGTCAGATAAAAAATGTTGTCCGAAGCGCTTTCGGGCGATGTGTTGCATGCAAACAGGAAAGTGCGAGCGGGTTAAGGCTCGCGAATTTCCACAAAGGCGCGGGCGCGCACATCACGAGCCCAGGTTGCGTAAGCTTCTTCCGCTCGGGAGGCTTTTAAAGTGCTGCGCATCTGCTCGCGCTGCTGCGCCAAACTGAGCTCAACGCGCCTGCGTTCAATCAATTGAATCAGATGCACGCCAAAGCGAGAAACAACGGGTTGGCTGATTTCGCGGTCTTTCAGGCGGTCTAAAACCGCATCGAACTCGGGGACAAACATACCGGGAACAGACCAGCCAAGATCACCACCTTGGGCTGCGCTTCCATCTTGGGACACATCGCGGGCAGCCGCTTCAAAAGAAGTGGCTCCTGACATGATGCGTTGGCGTACTTCGGCCAAGCGGGCACTGGCTTGATTGGCAGTCAATTTCTCGGTAGTGCGCAACAAAATATGCCGTGCGCGGGTTTGAACAACGGTTTCAACCAAAGCGCCAGCGCGGCGATCAATGACCTTGAGAAGGTGAAAACCCGCATCAGAGCGAACCAACTCCGATACTGCACCAACGCCCAGTGCTTGGGTTGCCGTCACAAAACTCGCAGGATACCGGTCGGCGCGGCGCAGGCCCAATTGCCCACCATTTTTTCGTTCTGAGGCAGAAAACTCTTGGACTAAGGCCTCGAACTTTTCACCGGCAAGCACGCGGGCGCGCAATTGTTGGGCTTGGGTTTGGGCAAAGGTGATTTGGGATGGGGTTGGTTTTTCAGGCAGCGCAATTAAAAGCTGTGCGAGGTTGATGTCTTGTGCCAAAGGGTCGGTGTTCGTTGCTTGGCGATCGGCCAGTGCGCGGTCGACTTCGGTATCGCTGATACGCAAGCGGTTATCGACTTCGCGCTCATGCAAACGGGTGAGCATCAATTGGTCACGCAACTGATCTCTAAAAGTGGTGACACTGGAACCTTTGGCTTGCAGGCTTTTATGAAGTTGACTCACGTCCATTTGATTTTGTGCCGCCACATTGCGCTCTGCTTGGTCTATGGCGGCAGCATCGATGCGTATTCCTGTTTCACGCGCAAGCTGCAGCTGTGCGCGATCACTGATCATGCGTTCAAGCACTGCGCTTCGAAGTTCAGATGGGGAAGGCAGGGCCAGGCGTTGTTGCGCCCGTTGCTCGGTGACTTGCTGGATCTGAAGTGTTAATTCGGCATGGGTAATCGGCTCCGAGTTCACCAAAGCCACAATAAAGTCGGCTGCTTGGTTGGTTTGCGCGTGGCTAAGCGTGTTGCCAAAAAGAAGGAGGGCGATGGCCCAAGTGTGCAATTTCATAGTGATCAATCGTAATTACTGAAACGGCTGAGAGTGCTGCCGGTATCTCGCAGGTTTTGGTAGCGTGAAATATTGGTTGTTAAGGATTTTTGAGGGCTGAGTCCTAAACGGGTGAAACCCACAAACTCTAACTGAAACATCACACTGGAAGTGGAGGTATTCACACTAGTTTGGACGCGGTCTAAGACCACGCGGCCCAACCAACAGCCCGCATCGTACTCGAGGCCCAAGACAGTATTGATAAGGCGACCCTCTGTGAGGCTGTAATTGACGCGTCCTACGGCATAGTAGCGCCCTTCACCCTCGCCTTGACCCGCACCTAAATTACGCCCTTTGTCGCCCCATAGATCGTTCAGCGGCCACTGGCCACTGGCTTCGATTTGTTCGCTCAAATTGCGTTGAAAACGGTAAGCCATATTGAAAACACGGTAGTTACCTGGGGTGTAGCGTGCACCCACCACGGCCCGGCCTAACTCGTCGGTTTTGCCGTTGTACTGCAGCATCGAGTCCAGCATCCAGCGCTCATTGACATTCACACCGGCACTTAGAAGCACATCGCTAAAACCTGCCAATGCGCCAGTAACCAATTGGTCGGCAAAGCGCAGTCTTTGCGCGACTCCAAACCGGGCGAGTTGAGCGCCTGAGTCGGCGTCTAAGTAACGTGTCGTCAGTCCGAGCGTAAGCAAATTGTTATCAGAGATTTTGTCATTTCCCACATAGGCATTTTCGGTAAAGATCGTGGCGAAATTAAAGTCGTTTAATCCGGTGTCGTAATTGGGAAGAAGACTTTGGTTGACATAAGGTGTGTTGACGTAGAAGGCACGAGGCTCTAACGTTTGTAGCAAACTTCTTCCAACTAAAGTGGTTTCGCGCTCGAATACCAATCCACTGTCTAGGCTGAACGTTGGCACCGTACTTGCCGCCGTTTGGCTGCCGTTGTAAATCGCATCGTACTGGTAGCCTCGGGTGTGCAGTTGGAGTTTGGGAGTGATAAAACCCGCCGGACGAATAAACGGGTAGCTGACTTGGGCTAAGCCAAAAATTCGTTGTGCGTTGGGCTGACCGGTTAACTTGCTTAGTGATTCAAACTGCGTAAAGTCACCGTCGATCGACCAATCAAACCCTGCCGTGTTGTAGCGGGCGTAGCGACCGGTCAATTGAGGCGAGCGGTCATAGGGCGGCGTAATCGGTGCGCCGATGTCTTGCAGGGTTTGCCATTTCAAAACTTTGACACTCGATGAAAAATAGCCTCTTCCCCAAGAGGCCGTCACATCGGCCGGCAGCAAGCGTGGCGAGGCGCCTGGCGCAAGGGTGGCATTGGGGAAGTCCCGCCAATAGTCATCATCGCTCACCCGACTGATGTTAAGGGCGACCCCCACCCCGCCGATGGGGGTGCTCATGGCGCCGTTATGAACCAAGGATCCGCTCCAGCGGTTGAGGTTTCGCAGCTTGTCCGCCGGCATGTAGCTCATGCGGGCAGTACCCGCGTAACTGGGCTCAAGGTAGCGAAACTCTCCACCCACATTGACACCCCGTGCAGCCATGTAGACGGGAGTGAGGGTGGCATCGCGGTTGGGCGCAATGTCAAAGTAATAGGGGGTCGTTACTTCGGTGCCATTGGCTGTGTCAAAGGCAACCGTGGGCGGCAAAAAACCAGATTTGCGCTTACTTGAGAGCGGAAAGCTAATTGGCAAAACGCCAAGTACGGGAACCCCTTTGAAATACAAAAACGCGCTTTGGGCGACCCCAATGTCTTCGTCATTGTCAAAATCAATGCGAGCGGCTTTGAGAACCCAATCAGGGAGCCAGTCGGGGCCAGGTTTACGTCTACATGTCGTGTAGGTCGCTTGGTGAACGCTCAGGTGGGTGCTGTCAATAAAATCAGCGCGTTTGGCTTGGCCGTGGGCGTCGTTTTGTAAAAATTGGTAGCTTGGTTCAGTGAAAAAACCTTTGAAGGCATCCAGCTCCACCTCCATATAAGGGCCTTCGTAGCGATTGCCGTCACGGTTGACAAGCACATTGCCCTTGGCACGGGCCATGTCGGTCGCGTGCTCGTACTCCAACCGGTCACCCTTAACGACCATCCCAGGTTTACGCAGCACGGCATTGCCTTCTGCAATAGTTTCTAAATCGGTACTTCCGCTAAGCGTATCTGCCTGAACAAAAACAGGTGCAGATTTCGTTTGTTCTTTGTTGATATCTGCTTCAAGACGGGCCGTAGGCTTTAGGCGCAGTGGCGGGTCTGTGACGGTTTGGGCCAAACCATAGTCAGCCATGCCCAGCCAAAGCACCATTCCAGCGCACATAAGCAGACTTCGACAAGACCCCTGCGCAGGGAAGCCAGGCACTAAATAAGACATGAAGAGGCGGGATAGATCACAAAAAGATAGAAAATGGATTATCCATGACCCCGGCCCTCCTCCTTTGCACTCCCCCTTAACCATGCCATTGCCAGAACCCGCCCCTCTTAAGCCCGCCATTGATCCGATCGAGCAAGCGCCGTTGTGGCAAGACGAGCAAAGAAAAAAACAGTTTCAATCTTGGCTGGAGGGAATCAGCGAACGCTTTTCCCTTGACCGCTCGAGCGTTCGTCTAGCTTCAGCGGATGCCAGTTTTCGGCGGTATTTGCGCGTGAACACCAAGCAAGGGGCGTTCGGAGCCACCTTGATCATCATGGACGCGCCGCCAGACAAGGAAAACAGCCAGCCTTTCGTCCAGATAGCTACACTTTTAGAAAATGCGGGTATTCGCTCGCCGCAGGTGCTGGATTGGAATGAGCCCCATGGATTCATGCTGCTCACAGACTTAGGCAGCCTCACAATGATGCAAGTGATGGACCCGAAAAGTCCGCCTCCGCTGAACTTGTATTTGCAGGCCATTGACGCACTGATCGCGTGGCAGTTGGCCTCGCGCGAAGGCGTATTGCCGCCGTATGACTACGCACTGCTTCGCCGAGAGATCGATCTTTTCCCTCAGTGGTACCTGAAAGAAAACCGCAAAGTCACGCTTAACGCAAAACAAACCAAGGTGATGGAAGATGCGTTTGAAGCCATCATCGCTAGCAACCTGCGCTGGCCCTCTGTTTACGTTCACCGTGACTTTATGCCCCGTAATTTGATGGTGGCCGATGACGCGCAATCCCTTGGCGCGTTGGGTGTGTTGGATTTTCAAGATGCGGTGTACGGCCCGATCACTTATGACATCGCCAGCCTCATGCGCGATGCATTTTTGAGCTGGGACGAAGATTTTTGTTTGGATGTCACTATTCGGTACTGGGATAAAGCTCGAAAAGCCGGATTACCCGTGGGTGATGATTTTGGAGAGTTTTACCGTGGCGTAGAGTGGATGGGTTTGCAACGCCATCTCAAAATTGCTGGTATTTTTGCGCGGTTGACCCTGCGCGACGGCAAGCCCAAATACTTGGCTGATACGCCTCGATTCATAAGCTACATCCGCGCTACCTGTGATCGCTACATTGAGCTCAAACCTCTGCTGCGTTTAATTGAAGACATTGAGGGGATTGTTCAACCCATCAATCTGGCTTACCCGCGTTTAAATACCACTAATTAGCTCATTAAGCTGCTTACCCCAATGCCCCGCTTTTACTGCCCAGCCGAGTTGCAAACTGGCCTAACGCTTGAGCTTCCGCCAGGACCTGCGCGGCATGTGCAAGTTTTGCGGCTGCAGCCAGGCGACGCTATCACCCTCTTTAACCATGGTCCCGATTGGGATGGCTTAGACAAGCGCCAAGGCGGAGAGTTTGAGGCCACAGTGACGCAGATGGGACGCAGCAACGTGCAAGTCCAGGTTGGAAAGCACCATGCCATTGAGCGAGAAATTACCAATGCAGTGCATTTGGCCATCGGCATGCCAGCCAACGAACGCATGGACTGGTTGGTTGAAAAAGCAGTCGAGCTTGGCGTTGCCAGCATCCAGCCTCTGATGACTCAACGAACGGTCTTGCGCCTAAGCGGGGACCGTGCTGCCAAAAAGCAAAGCCATTGGCAAAGTATCGCCATCGCTGCGTGTGAACAATGCGGCGGTAATCGGGTACCTGTGATTCACCCCGTGATGAACTTTGATGCCTGGCTCGAACAAAACCAGAAACTGCACCGCGCTGTTTTGTCTTTGCGCGAAGGAAGTGTTGCGCTGACACAATGGTCAGGCCCAAGCATGCAGGAACCTAGTTTGTTTTTGTGCGGCCCTGAAGGGGGTTTAAGTCCAGCAGAAGAAGCAGCAGCTATTGCCCAAGGTTTTGCACCTGTGAGCCTGGGTGCCAGGATCTTGCGTTCTGAAACGGCTGCGCTTACTGCGCTGGTTCAAGCAAGCCTGGAGGCGTAGTCAACTCGCGTAACAAGTGCGCGTAATTAATGCCTGTAACTAATGCACGCAACTAATGCGTGATTTCGTGGTTTAACCACGTGATCATCCGCGCCAACACCTCGTCCCGTTCGGGCTCGTTGAAAATTTCGTGGTAAAAATTCTCATAGCAATGGCTTTGGACGATAGCGCTGGGCGCGTCAGCCGCAAAGTCACGGCTGCCTTGCGGATGAACCAAACGGTCTTTTCCAGCAAACAGGAGCAAAGTCGGCGTGGACCATTGCGCTGCGTGTAACAGCACGGCAGGGCCCTCGTCAGCAATGAACTTTGCCAAACGCGCAGCAATACGGTCATGAATCAAGGGGTCGGCGCGGTAGGCTGCAACCACCGAGCTGTCGCGGCAAATCCATGTCGGATCCAGTCCGTTGCCCACGCGCAAATTAGGAAGCAAAGAGGGCAAAGTCGCCAGCAAAAATTTTTGAAATCCACTCAATCCAGGTTCTAGCGCGGGTGATGAAAGAACCAAAGCGTCAACCGGGCGCATCTTGCGTGCGACCAAACTTGCGGTCACCAAGCCGCCCATGCTGTGGCCCAGCAAAATCAGCTTTTGACCAACTGCCATCTTGGCACGGGTCGCGTCAATCACGTCAGCCAAGTCATCTAGCAAACGAGAATCACTTGGCAAACTGCCTGGCGCACCATAGGATTTGCCGTGGCCACACTGGTCGTAGGCTCGCACAGCAAAACCTGCCGCTTGCAGAGCTGCTGCAACATGGCCGTAACGCCCAGCATGTTCACCCAGACCGTGCACCAATATGACCTGTGCTTTGGCGTGTTCGCTTGAAGTGGTGCGGCTGGCGTAATCCCAGGCGGCAAGCGTGTCGCCGCTGCGGTTGTGTAACTCCAACGCAGTGGGCGTGTTCATGGCAAGCTCGCAATAACTTGGGCTACGGCGGCGGTGAGTTTTTTTGCGTAAGGAACATGCAAAAATTCATTGGGTCCGTGGGCGTTGCTTTTTGGGCCCAAAACGCCACACACCATCATTTGCGCTTTCGGAAAACCCAAGCTCAGCATATTCATTAACGGAATCGTCCCACCTTGGCCGATATAGCCGCATGACGCGCCAAAGTGCGCGTTTGATGCGCTGTCGAGTGCCGACTCCAGCCAAGGCGCCGTAGTCGGGGCGTTCCAACCGGTGGCCCCCGCAGCTTTTTCAAAGGTCACCCGCGCTTGGTAAGGCGCGTTGTCTTCGAGCAAAGCCTTGAGTTTCGCAACCGCAGGTGCCGCCTCTACGAGTGGGGGCAAGCGCAGCGAAAGCTTGAACGCGGTGTAGGGGCGCAAAACGTTGCCCGCATTGCTGAGCTCTGGCATTCCTTCTACGCCAGTCACACTCAAGGTGGGGTTCCATGTTCGGTTGAGCAAGGCTTGCAGGGGATCGGTGGTGGTGGGCAAAGCAAACTGCGTGGAGCCGCCACAGTCGTAATGCGCCCAAGGGAAACGCTTGTAAATTTCATCGCCCAAAATGTCGGCCGTGGCTTGCGCTTGCGTGAGGCGTTCAGAGGGGACTTCGCAGTGAAAACTCGCTGGCAACAAGCGCCCGGTTGCGCTGTCCTCTAAACGATCGAGGACTTGGCGCATGATGCGAAAGCTCGACGGCACCAAGCCGCTTGCGTCTCCGGAGTGAACGCCCTCGGTCAATATCTCAACCTTTAAAACACCGCTGACCATGCCGCGCAGGCTATTGGTAAGCCAGAGCTGATCATAGTTGCCCGCACCAGAGTCAAGACAGACTACCAAACCTACCTCGCCAAGCCGGGGTCGAAGTGCGTCGATGTATGGCATCAAATCGTAGGAGCCGCTTTCTTCACAGGTTTCAATTAAACCCACAATGCGCGGGTGTCCCACACCTTGGCTTTTGAGGGCTTGGATAGCAGCAATCGCGGCGTAGGCGGCGTAGCCATCGTCGGCGCTGCCGCGGCCGTAAAGCTTTCCGTCCTCATACTTCGGGGTCCAAGGCCCTAAGTCTTTGCGCCAACCCGAAAACTCAGGCTGCTTGTCTAAGTGGCCATAGATCAAGACGGTTTGAGTTGTAGCCAAGGCTGCGCTGCGCGTGGAGGCCACCTCAAAAAACAAAACCGGCGTACGCCCAGGCAAGCGGATGATCTCTACGCTGAGTCCGGCCACTTTTTGTGACTCGATCCACTGCGCGGTATTGCGGACCACAGTCTCAAGTAGGCCGTTGGCGTCCCACGCAGAATCAAACATGGGCGACTTGGCCGGAATAGCGACATAGTCAGTTAGACGGGCAACAATGTCCGTGTCCCACGCGTGGCTGACGTGTTCAAGTGCTTGGGTGGTGTTAAGCGCTGCATCGGGAAGGCGGGCGGTCATGCGAAACTCCTAAGACAAAGAGGCCACCATGATGCCACGCTAAGTACACTTGTAAAACCCCGGCCAAAAATGGAGTCAATGCTTTGAAACCCAATTCAGATAGCAAATCACAAGGCGAACACGATGAAATTCAAGTGCTTGCCTTTGATATTTTTGGAACCGTGGTGGATTGGCACGGCAGTATTCAAAGAGAAATGGCAGTGCTCTATCCGGACGTGGATGGCGATACCTTCGCGCTAGCTTGGCGTGATGGCTACCGGCCTGCGATGGCCCGCGTGATGCGAGGCGAGCTTCCTTGGACCTTGATTGATGATTTGCACCGACAAGTTTTGGATGGAATATTGCCTGAGTTTGGTTTAAGCCATCTTGACGAAAAACAAAGAGCCCATCTCAATCTTGTTTGGCATCGACTCAGCCCTTGGCCAGAGACGGTCGCTGCATTAAACCGTCTCAAACAAAAATACATTCTCTGCACTCTGTCTAATGGCAATATCAATTTACTCACCCGTATGGCCAAACGCGCAGGCTTGCCTTGGGATTGCATTTTGAGCGCCGAAGTGTTTCAAGCCTATAAACCTGACCCGAAAACCTATGGTGGCGTTGCACGTGTTTTTGATGTCTCACCCCGTGAGGTCATGCTCGTTGCTGCACACCATGACGATCTCGAGGGTGCCAAGGCTTGTGGATTGCAAACGGCTTATGTGGAACG
>CAMDAN010000001.1 GCA_945888535.1 Bordetella parapertussis | reverse complement strand
CCCACCTTGCGTGAGTCGGGATTCAAGGATTTGGTCGGCGTGGGCTGGTTTGCCCTGTTCGCGCCAATCGGCACGGATTCCGCGCAGATCACCATTTTGAACGCCGCTGTGAACCGCGCTTTGAAAAACCCAGCCCTCAAAGAACGCTTCATCAAAATGGGCCTGGAAATCGGTGGTGGCAGCCCACAAGACCTTCAACTGCTGATGCGCTCGGAAACCGCTCGCTGGGCCCCGGTCGTTAAGGCTTCAGGTTTCACTGCTGACTGATACATCCAATAAGTTGATAACAAAAATGGCCAAGCGACATCGAGTCCGCATGGCCAGAATCAACGTTGAGGCATGTCTTTGACAGAATACCCCAGACTGACGGTGGCATCGTCTGGAATGGCGGGCATGG
Source organism: Bordetella parapertussis (assembly GCA_945888535.1). Lineage (GTDB taxonomy): Bacteria > Pseudomonadota > Gammaproteobacteria > Burkholderiales > Burkholderiaceae_C > Allorhodoferax > Allorhodoferax parapertussis_A. The sequence goes on along the minus strand of CAMDAN010000001.1, from coordinate 64,489 downwards.
TCGCGTTCCATGCCTCCCAGCGCTCGCGCAAGGCTTGCAATTGTTCGGGTTGTCGCCCCCCTAAATTGGCGCGTTCGCGGGCGTCTCCAGGAATATTGAACAGGTAATCGTTGCCATCGACACGCAGGTATTTCCAGTCGCCAACCCGCATCGCTCTTTGGCCTCGGTGGTTCATGCGCCAATGCATAGGGCGCTCAAACGTGTGGGCTGGGTTGCGCAATGTGCCGGTGAGGGATACGCCGTCCAAGGGGTAGTCGGCGTCTATGTTTGCGCCGCCGAGCTCCATCAGGGTGGCAGACCAGTCCATCGTCATGCAATGCTGTTGGCTGATACCACCAGGAGCGATGGTGGCGGGCCAGTGGGCAATCCATGGCACCCGAATGCCACCTTCGGTGAGGTCCATTTTGCCGCCCACCAGCGGCCAGTTGTCACTGAAGCGTTCGCCGCCATTGTCACTGGTGAAAACAATCAACGTATTCTCCAGTTGTCCCGTTTCGCGCAGGGCCTCGACCACCCAACCGATGCCTTCGTCCATGTGGTGAATCATGCGGTGGTAGGTGTGAATGTTGCCGCCCTGCAAGTGGAAAATATTGTCCTTGATGGTGGCCGCCAAGGCATGGTCTTCGCGTGTTTCCCATGGCCAATGCGGCGCGGTGTAGTGCAAGCTTAGAAAGAAGGGATCGTTTTTTCGATCACCTTGGCTCATGCGGTGAATAAAGTCGACTGAATGGCGCGAAATCAGGTCTGTCAAATACCCTTCGTGAGCTTGCTCTTCTTCGCCGACCCATAGGTCGTGCGATCCATTCGAGGCGCAATGGGTAAAGTAGTCAACGCCCCCTGCCATGGGGCCGAAAAATTCGTCGTAACCTGATCGCAATGGTCCGAATGTGGGGGGGTATCCCAAGTGCCACTTACCAATCAAGGCGGTGCGGTAGCCCGCGGCTTTGAGTGTGGATGGCAGGGTCGGGTGCGATGTGGGTAGTCCGAGCGTTGTGCTGTTGCGGGATCGGCTGTTGATGGGTTCTTCAGCCGCGCCCCGCAAGCGGTACTGGTACCGGGCGGTCATCAAGGCAAAGCGAGTAGGGGAGCAAACGGGGGAGTTGGCGTACCCATCGGTGAACTTCAGGCCATTCGCCGCCAGTTGGTCGATGACGGGCGAGACTTTACCAAACTGAGCATCGCGACCACCGTAGCAGCCTAGATCGGCAAAGCCTAAATCGTCGGCAACGATGAAGATGATATTGGGGCGTTGGCTTGCAGCAGTGCTCATAAGGTTTTGATGCCCGTACCGGGGTAGACGCCCACCAAGAAACCTGAAGACACCATCACCAAGATGGGCTTGAAGTCTGCAGGTTTGAAGGGCATTCCTTTGTAGATGTAGGGGTTGACCGTGAAAGCCGTATCAATGCCGATCAATACGGTGTATCCATCTGCGGGGCTTTTGGCTACGAAGTCAGCTCCGATATTGCCACCCGCGCCAGCCATATTTTCGGTGATCACCGGTTGTTTGAAGTGGGTGGTAATGGCTTCGCCGACTGTTCTTGCCAGAAAGTCTGATGGCCCACCGGCGGGGAAATTATTGATGAACCGAATAGGTTTGGCCGGGAAACTTTGGGCGTGAACTGCCGGCATCGACAGGCTGACCAGTAGGCCGAGTGCAATGGCGGCGTTCATAGGTTTTTTGATTGATAGTGTTATGTTTTGACTCATCGTTGTTCCTTTTTAAATGGGACCTAGGCCACCCATGCACAAGTATTTGCTATCTAGGTAAGCATCAATTCCTTGACGCCCGCCCTCTCGTCCTTGGCCAGACTGCTTCACACCACCAAATGGTGCAACCGCTGTAGAAATGACACCGCTGTTGATGCCTACCATGCCGTATTGCAATCGGCCACTCACACGCCAGACGCGACCAATGTCACGCGCGTAAAAGTATGCAGCCAAACCAAACTCGGTGTCATTGGCCATAGCCACCGCTTGTGCTTCGGTTTTAAACCGAAACAAAGGTGCCACAGGACCAAACACTTCTTCTTGGGCAATCTGCATGGTCGACTCAACATCGCCCAGCAAGGTGGGTTCGTAATATGTGCCGCCTAAGACGCTGGGCTGACCGCCGGTCAAAACCTTCGCGCCTTTTTGTACGGCATCGGCAACCAACCTTTGCACCTTGTCCATGGCTTTACCGTCAATCAACGGGCCTTGTGTTGTATCAGCTGCAAAACCTGAGCCTAGCTTCAACCCCGCCATGGCTTGTTTCAACTTCTCAGCGAAGGCGTCATACACGCCGTCTTGCACCAAGAACCGATTCGAGCACACACAGGTCTGGCCCATGTTGCGAAATTTAGACGCCATGGCGCCCAGCACCGCTTCATCTAGGTCGGCATCGTCAAACACAATGAAGGGTGCGTTACCCCCTAGCTCAAGAGACAGCTTTTTCAGCGTCGGTGCACATTGCGCAGCCAGCAATCGGCCGGTGGCGGTACTGCCTGTGAAGGTCAATTTTTTAACCAAAGGGCTGCTCGTGAGTACGCCACCAATGCCCACCGCATCGCCAGTGATGACGCTCAACACCCCACGCGGAATACCAGCGCGTTGCGCCAATTCAGCCATAGCCAGAGCCGTCAAAGGTGTTTGAGGTGCAGGCTTGACCACCATCGTGCAACCAGCCGCCAACGCGGGAGCTACTTTGCGCGTAATCATGGCCGCTGGGAAATTCCAAGGTGTGATGGCCGCACACACACCCAAAGACTCGCGTGTGACGATGATTTTTTTATCACCCCAAGGCGATGGCACGGTTTCGCCGTACACGCGTTTGCCTTCTTCGGCGTACCAAGCCACATAAGAGGCGGCGTAACTCATTTCAGCTCGCGCTTCGGCCAAGGGCTTGCCCTGTTCGGCGGTCAAGATCACGGCCAAATCTTCTTGGTGTTCGATCATTAAATCGAACCACTTGCGCAATAAATTACCACGGTGCTCTGCAGTTTGTTCGCGCCAGGACCCCCAGGCGTGATCTGCCGCATCAATGGCGCGTTGCGTTTCTGCTGTGCTCGCATAAGCCACGCGGGCAATCTCGGTACCGTCAGCCGGGCTGATGACAGCACTGGTTTGGCCGCCGTCAGCCGCGACCCACTGTCCATCTATCAAGCACTGTGATTTGACGAGGCTGGTGTCTTTTAGACGTTTAAAGGGCATGGTGATCCGATTTCAAGTTAAAAAAATGGGATAGCTCAGTAGCCACCCGTTGTGCCGACAGCGCCACCGACTGCGGTTGACGAAGAAGGGTTTTTAAAGCTCTGCGCCAAGTCTGTTGCGGCCTTGACCAATAACGAGGTGTCTACCCCCACCGCCACAAAGTTAGCGCCATGCGCAAGGTAGTCGTTGGCTAGTTTTTTGTCGGTCACCAAAATGCCAGCGGCCTTGCCTGCTGCGCGCACTTTGGTGATGGCATCAAGGATGGCCTTTTGCACTTGTGGATGAGAAGGTTGACCCCGAAAGCCCATCGAAGCCGACAAATCTGAAGGGCCAAAAAAGACACCGTCGACTCCATCGGTCTTCGCAATGGCTTCGATGTTTTTCAGCGCCAATGGGGTTTCGGCTTGCACCAGCAAACACATCTGCTCATTGGCGAGGTTCAAATAATTTTCAACCTGGTTCCAACGCGAGGCTCTGGCCAACGCTGCGCCCATACCACGAATGCCATCGGGCGGATAACGCATGGCCTTGACCAACAGAGCGGCATGCTCAGGGGTATCCACCATGGGCACCAGTAGGGTTTGTGCGCCCACATCGAGGTATTGTTTTATTAGAGCTACATCGCCTTGCACGGGCCGTACGATAGGCGAAACGGCATAGGGCGCAACCGCACGAAGTTGCTCCAGCACGGTACGGACATCATTAGGTGCGTGCTCGCCGTCGAGCAACAACCAATCGAACCCACAGCCTGCTAAAGCCTCGGCCACATTGGCATCTGCTAGGCCAACCCAGCATCCGATTTGGGTGTGGCCTTGTCGGATTTCAGCTAAAAATTTATTGTGTGTGATTTGCATTTTGAATTCTTGATGTGTAAAAGTGTGCAGTGTTGTTCGTTTAACTTTTAACCACGACCGACTCGATCAACGAGCCATTGCAGGGCGGCGAATGGGTGTTTCAGTCATTTTTTAGCCCTCAAACAAACTTAAATTTCAAACAACCGAGAGGACCGTAATCGGCCTCAAACGCATCGCCCTGCTTGGCAGGTGCAGGCTTGGTGAATGAGCCCGCCAAAACAATTTCACCGGCAGCCAAGTGTTCGCCCCAAGGTGCGAGTTTGTTGGCCAGCCAAGCAATGCCAATGGCGGGATGGCCTTGTACGCCTGCGGCTAAACCCGTTTCTTCCACCACGCCGTTTTGACGCAAGATGGCACCGCACCATGGCAGGTTGGTGGTTTTGGCATCCACCTTATTCGCACCCAACACAATCCCGCCGTTGGCCGCGTTGTCGCTGATCGTGTCAAACACTTTACGCATAATCTTGGTGTGACGATCGAATTGCTCGATACGTGAGTCGATGATTTCAATGGCCGGTGTGACGTACTCGGTAGCGTCCAACACTTCTTCTAAGGTGACGTTTGGTCCGCGTAATTCTTTCTTCAATATGAACGCGAGTTCTACCTCCACACGCGGTGCGATGAACCTAGTGAACGGAATATTTAGCACCTCGCCTGGGGTACAGGTGAATAGCATGTCGTCCAATAAGGTGCCGTAATCGGGCTCATCTATTTGACTTGATTGCTGCATGGCACGACTGGTCAAGCCGATTTTGTGGCCGATGACAGTGCGATCTTCTGAAATTTTTAAAGCCATCCACGCGCGGTTGATGCGGTAGCCGTCTTCGATGGTCATTCCAGGAAAACGTTTAGAGAAATGTTCGACTTGCGTGCGTGTTTTCTCGGCGTGATTTAGCTCCACAGCCAAGACTTGAATTTGTTCTTCGGTGAATACTGACATGCTTATGCTTTGTTAAAGAGTGGATGGAGGCTGCTGTGCTTGGCATCAAACACTTCTTGTCCGACATCGATTTGCATGGTCACACCCATGTGCTTGGTGGCCATGAGTGGTGAGAAAAATGCTTTGGCCAAACCGAGCAAAGCCTCTCCTACACGCTTTTGTGTCGCCTCTGTGCGACCACGCCCCATGCGCAAATTAAGGTACACAAAGGCATAGTCGCTATCGCCACCTGCTGCAACGCCGGCTGCGCCGCCATCGGACACTGCATAGTGCGGTGCGGGGTAAGCCAGAACGCGCGTACCTCCCGTGGGAAACACTTGCTTGCCAGTCTCATCCTTGACGGTGAGCATGGCATCAGCGAGTTGTCGACACAACGATTTCATGTCAACCGCTTGGTCGAGTTGGCCGGTATAGAGAATGACGAGATGAGGCATGGTTTACAACCGAGTGGCGCCTTTGTAGCCTTGGGCTTGACTGGCCACAGCAGCAGGAATGTGTTGGTCGTCTTGCGGGGTAACCTCGAACACCGCGTTGAGTTGACCTGTGCCTGAAGCACCAAAGTAAGGCGTCACAATGTCCACGGCACCTTGATAACCACTCCAACCCAGTGAACCGAGCAACATGGCGGTGTCGTGCATAAAACCTTCGCCGTGGCCTTTGGCCGCATATTCAGGCAGCATTTCACAAAAATCTGCCCACTCGCGCTTGTGCCACATGTCCAGCACATGCTTGTCCAAGTGTTCAAGAAACGGGCTCCAAACTTTCAAAGCAAACTCAGGTGCCAAACCGTTTTGCGCAAACCGGTGTGAGAGTGAACCACTGGCCAAGAAGGCCACAGTGCCGTCGTAGTTTTTCTCCACCGCTTCGCGCATGGCCCATCCCAAACGTGCACTGTCGTTTAGGTAATGCGAGGTGCACAGGGCCGAGACCGAAATCACTTTGAAGTGTTGGTCTTGATTCATGTAGCGCAGCGGCACCAAGGTTCCGTATTCAGGCTGCAGTGTGGTGGCATCGTGTGCCAAGGTCTCTACGCCGTAAGCATTGCAAGCTTTGGCCAAAATATGGCCAAGCTCTGGATTGCCAGCAGACTCATACGCCATGTTGCTGATGAAGTGTGGTAACTCATTGCTGGTGAAAGAACCTTTGAAGTGCGCACCGCAGTTGATGTGGTAATTGGCATTGACCAGCCAATGGGTGTCAAACACCACCAAGGTGTCTACCCCCAACGCACGGCAACGCCGACTGATTTCTTTGTGGCCGTCAATGGCGTCTTGGCGTGTGCCAAAGCGAGGCCCCGGCAATTCACTCAGGTACATGCTGGGCACATGGGTGATTTTTGCGGCGAGTGCGAGTTTTCCCATAGGATTCTCCTTGATTCTGCGTTAGATGGTGATGCTTACACACCCCAATGTGGGATGTGGTGCGATCCCATAGAGACCGCAATATTTTTAGGCTCAAGGAAAACTTCGTAACTCCAAGTGCCCCCTTCACGCCCTGTACCGCTGGCTTTGGTGCCACCGAAGGGTTGACGTAAATCACGCACATTTTGGCTGTTCACAAAACACATACCAGCCTCAATGGCTGCTGCAACGCGGTGCGCCTTGCCAATGTTTTCAGTCCACACATAGCTCGATAAACCGTATGCAATGTCGTTGGCTTGGCGAATGGCATCGGCTTCGTCGGTGAAAGAAATCAAGCAAGCCACAGGGCCAAAAATTTCTTCTTGTGCAATACGCATGCGGTTGTCCACATCGGCGAACACTGTAGGGCGTACGAAGTTGCCTTTGTGCAAATGGGCCGGCAAGTCTGGCGCATCTAAGCCGCCACACAAAACCGAAGCACCTTCTTTTATACCTAACTCAATGTAGCTTCGCACCTTGGCCAAATGAGCTTGGCTGATCATGGGGCCGATGAGGGTTTTCTCATCCAAGGGGTCACCCACCACAATGCGCTTGGCACGTTCGGCAAACTTAGCTGCGAAATCGGCATAGATGCTTTTTTGTATCAAGATACGGCTGCCCGCTGTGCAGCGTTCGCCATTGTTGCTAAAGATCATGAACAAAGCCGCATCCAAAGCGCGGTCTAAATCGGCGTCTTCAAAAACGACAAAGGGCGATTTGCCTCCGAGCTCCATGCTGAACTTCTTCAGGCCCGCGGCTTGAACAATGCGATTGCCTGTCACGGTCGACCCTGTAAACGAAATCGCACGCACATCAGGGTGTGCACACAAAGGCTCACCGGCTTCTTTGCCGTAACCGTGCACGATGTTCAACACGCCAGCCGGCACACCCGCCTCTAAGGCCAACTCACCCAACCGTGCTGCGGTTATGGGTGAGAGCTCACTCATTTTCAAAACCGCAGTGTTACCAAATGCGAGACATGGCGCCACCTTCCATGTAGAAGTCATGAATGGCACGTTCCACGGGGAAATTAAGGCGCACACGCCAACGGGGTGGAATAAGGTGTAGTTCAAATGCGTGGGGGTGGGATAGGTGTGACCATCCACTCGCGTACACATTTCTGCAAAGTAGTAGAAATTATCGGCTGCACGCGGCACCAACTGTTTGCCTGTTTGACTGATGGTTTGGCCCGTGTCTTTGGTTTCGGTTTGCGCTATCTCTGGCACATGCTTGGCGATCAAGTCGCCCAAACTGCGCATGATCTTGGCGCGCTCTGTGGCTGGACGCGCGGCCCATGCGGGGAATGCATCTTTAGCGGCTCGCACCGCAGCGTTTACCTCTGTGGTTGTGCCGTTGGCTACCTCGGCCAAGACGTCTTGCGTGGCAGGGTTGACTGTCTCAAAGTAGTCCTTGCCAGCGACTGATTTACCGTTGATCAAATGCTCGATGCGCATATGCTTTCCTTCATTCAAATGTTCAAAATGATTTAACGACCGAACGTGGCATCACTAACGATAGTGTTGACCAGTCGCCCAATGCCGTCAATTTCTGTGATAACTTCATCGCCCACGTTGACGTTGACTACGCCGTCTGGCGTCCCCGTCAAGATCACATCACCAGGATTCAATGTCATGAATCCACTCAAATACTCAATCAAAGTCGGTATGTCCGAAATCAAGTCGCTGGTGTTTCCCTGCTGAGTCACCACACCATTGACTAAGGTTCTTAATTTCAAGGCGTGCGGATCGGGCACATCGGCTGCGTCCACAAACCATGGACCCAGCACCGTGCCGCCATCGCGGTTTTTTACACGCAAATTGGGCCTGTAATAGTTTTCTAAATAGTCACGAATCGCATAGTCATTGCCGACGGTGTAGCCTGCAACGCATTGCATCGCGTCTTCACGCTTGACATTCTTCACCGTGCGTCCAATCACCACCGCCAGTTCGCACTCGTAGTGCATGAAAGCAACACCCTCAGGACGGCGGGTTTGCGCACGATGACCAATCAACGAGCTACGTCCTTTAAGAAATGCCAAGGGTTCATCCTTGGCAGTGACCGTTAACTCTTTCGAGAGCTCTTTAACGTGGTCCGCATAGTTCAAGCCCAAAGCGATGATGGTGCCCACATCAAAAGGGGGCAACCACACGACGGCATCTTCAGTAACAACCCGACCATCGGCCAGCTTCAAACCTGCGGGATGCTCGTAGGCCTCATGAATGGCACCACCATAAGCCACTTTTGCGCTCTTCATACCAACTCCTCCGAAACCAACGTGTTTTCCAGCTGGCCAACGCCAGCGACCGTGATGGTCACGCACTGTCCAGCATGTGCAAGGGGGCTATGTGCAGACACGCCAATACTGAGAATGTCACCTGGATGCAAAGTCATGAACTCCGTGACATCGGCCAATAACTGCGCAATCGATCGAACGCGCCCAGCCGTATCGGTTTGTTGCATCACCACACCATCAATCGCCACCGTCACTGCAAGTGCATCAGGGTTGACAACGGTCTCGCGTGGAACAAATGCACCCATCGGGCAAAAACCATCTCGGCATTTGTAACGCATGGATGGTCGATAAAACGACGCATGCGGCACACTGATGTCGTTCACAACCACATAGCCTGCGACATAGTCCATCGCATCCGCAACACTCACCTTGGATGCGGTACGCCCCATGACCACACCCAAAGTCGCACCCATTTGCAGTTCATGAACATCCGAGGGCACAACAACGGAGTCACCATTTTTCGTCCATGTGTTGCGTGGTTTGATATACAAAATCGGTGCCTTAGGCGGTGCTTTGTAAGGCGCTGCGTTAACTTGATCACCCAAAACGGCCAAGGCTTCGCGATGGTTCAATAACGTACCGTAAACAGTGCCACCGAAGGGCGTTTGAGAAATGTTCCACATAGTTAAATCTTTGAAATCAAGCATTTCGCTAATATGTTAGTGACTTTAACACTCGCTTATAAGTAAGTCAATGAATCTTAGATGGACTTTTATGGGTGTTATCCCTACACTTAACTCAACCAAAATACTCTGTCCATCACTGGTATTTGGTTCCGTTGCGTTGCTACAAATTGATTTAAATCCATGAAAAGCCCCTTCAGGCATAAAAATTTGCCACACCTACTCCTTCAATCAAGGGAGGCCTTGATGAGTCGTTTTCGCCCCGTTCTTAACAAACATGGCATGACAGAACAGCAGTGGAGAATTCTCCGCGTGCTTTTAGATGAAGATGGTTTAGAACCTCGCCAGTTGTGCGAGCGCTGCTTGATTTCCAGTCCCAGCATTGCTGGGGTACTCATGCGAATGGAAGAGGCTGGATTGATCAAGCGTGAACGCATGGAGCATGACCAGCGACGGGTAAAAGTCACCGTCACAGCATCCGCTAAAAAGCTTGGCAAAAGCATGGCGTCCACCATCGAGCGCGAATACTTAGAGCTTGAAAAACTAGTGGGTGTCAAGCAGTTACAACAGGTGTATGACGCCCTGGACACGTTGCAAAAAAATCTTGGACGTCCTGAAAAAATCAACAATTAATGTTCATCGCCTTTGGGCTCTGCGCTTTACTCTTATCCCATGACGGCGGAGATACGATTCGCCGCCAAAGTGAGAACCTCCGCCACACTGGCCTCGTCCACGTTGTGCGGCAAATAGAGGACGGCAATGGCTGCAGGCTGGCCACTGGCGAGATGAAGCGGCACGGCGATTGACGCAATTCCCTGGATGACCTCGTTTTCGCTCATTTCAAACGGTTGCGGTGGGTATTTATTTGGATCCAGTTGTGACCGAATGACTTTTCCCGGGGCCCCCTGACCGATAGCATGTTTACTGCCGGGCTTCTTGCCTAAGGTGGTCTCGAGATTTTTCGGCTCAACACTACTCAAAGTGACCGCAGATTCCCCGTCGTAGGCCACTAAAAAAGCGGTCATTTCAAGTGCCTCAGCAAGTGTCGCCAGTTCGGGAGCCGCCGCCGACAAAAGGTCTTTGGCAACGCGACGAGCGAGGCTAGCTAGCTTGGTGCCGAGCAGGAGTCCGCCGTCTGCATCGCGCTCGACAAAGCCGCACTGCTCAAGCGTCTTGACAAGCCGATAACCCATGGACCGGTGGATTTTCAGCCGCTGCGACAGTGCCGTAACGCTGATGGGGGCAGGCGCACCGCCGATGATCTCTAGCGCTGCAAGGCCTCGGGCTAGCGTCTGAGAGCCCTCTTGCGTTTTAAGGGCGCGCGGATTGACTGCTTGTATAGGTTGCATCTGATCCTCCATTGACGACTTGCTTTTAATGGCAAACCTCGGTTAGACTATCTCTATATTTGATAACACGTCTCAATTATAGAGACAAAGGAGAAGCCCGTGCAGTTCCACCACCGCGGTTACGTATCAGAAAATCCCAGAATCAAAGCAGCTGCCGGTCATGGCATCAACCGCTCAACCGAAATCCCCGACGAGATGGACGTGCTCATCGTTGGCACAGGCCCCGCGGCCGTGACTGTTGCTGCGCAGCTCTCTCATTTCCCCCACATCAATGTTCGCGCCATTGAACGGCGGGAAGGCCGACTGACACAGGGGCAAGCGGACGGCATTCAGGCGCGTTCGGTTGAAACCTTCCAAGCGTTTGGCTTTGCCAACGCAATCGTGGACGAGGCCTACCGAAACGTCGAGATGTGCTTTTGGAAACCCGATGACAAGAACCCAGAAAATATTGTGCGGGTCTCGCGCGTGCCTGATGATGCGCATGGCGTGAGTGAATTCCCGCATATCTATGTGAACCAGTCGCGCGTCTTAGATTATTTCCTAGGCCATGCAGAAAACTCCCCTGGAAAAGTCGTGCCAGATTACGGCGTGGAGTTTGTCGGCTTAGAAATTGATGAGAGCAAGACATACCCTGTGGCTGCACGCATCAAGTACATAGCAGGCCCCCGTCAGGGAGAAGAGCGGACTGTGGTTGCGAAATACTTGGTCGGTGGCGATGGGGCACGCAGCAACGTTCGCGCTGCACTGGGTCACAAACTTGAAGGCGATGCTTCATTGCATGCCTGGGGTGTGATTGACGTGCTGTGCAACACGGACTTCCCTGATTTTCAGGTCAAGTGCTCCATTCAATCGCACAGTGCAGGCAACATCTTGTTGATTCCGCGCGAAGGCGGTTATCTCTCGCGTCTGTACGTCGATCTGGGCAACCTCGAAGAGAACGATGCGGGTGAGATCCGCAAGACCAGTCTTGACGAAATCATCCGTCGCGCTAATGCGATATTGCATCCGTACATCCTGGATGTGAAGAGCGTTGCTTGGTGGTCGGTCTACGAAGTGGCCCACCGCTTGACAACGGGCTTCGACAACGTACCCGTTGAACGTGTCGGGCAGCAGCATCCTCGTGCCTTCATCATGGGTGATGCGTGCCACACACATTCCGCTAAAGCAGGCCAGGGTATGAATGTGTCGATTCAGGATGGCTGGAATCTTTCCTGGAAACTCGCTGCGGTGCTTGAAGGCCGCGCACCAGAGTCACTGCTGGACACCTATTCAGCCGAACGCCGTGTGATCGCACAAGACCTCATCAACTTCGATAAAGAATGGTCTACGCTCATGGCACGCCCCGTCGACGAATGGGACGACCCGCAGGACTTAGCACGCTGGTACGAAAAAACGATTGAATTCCCTATGGGGTTCATGACCCAGTATCCAAAGAACCCGATCGTCGCGGGTTTTGAGCACCAACACTTAGCTGCAGGCTATCCCATAGGCAAACGCTTCAAGTCGACCGAGGTGATACGGCGAGCAGACAACCGTTGGCGTCAAATAGGTCACTTGCATGAAGCCGATGGTCGTTGGCGTGTCTATGTATTTGCGGATAGCGCAGCACCGTCGACCTCCGGAACCTTGACAGCGGATTTCGCACAATGGTGGCAGTCCGATCCAGAGTCTCCTCGCGTCAAGTACACCCCTAACGCTGGCGATACCGATGCGACCTTCGACACCAAGTTGATCTACCAACAAGATTACACCGAGGTGGAGCCAGGAAATGTGCCTGCAGCGTTCAAGCCAATCAAAGAACCATTCAACCTTGTCGATGTAAATCAAATTTTTGCATCAGGACATGGACGCGATATCTTCCGTGATCGCGAAATCCATCGGGATGGTGCCATCGTCGTGGTTCGCCCTGATCAATATGTATCAGGCGTCTTCCCACTCACTGCACGTGCTGAGCTGAATGCGTTTTTTGCCCAACATATGTTGCCTTTGAAGTAAATTCATAAGCACAAGACATCAACGAAAAAGGGGAAGGGCTTTCACTGCTATCCCTTATTCCTTTTAGTTGAAATTTTTCTTATTTTTGTGCTCGGAGGGTTTGAAAAAGCCTACGCGTGATGTTGCGAGAGTGCAGGACACGGAGAGGCAAGCGCTCAAGCACCACCGGGTTGCTGGATCCAGCCAGTAGAGATGAAATCAACATTTACGCCCAACAATCACACGGCCTGGCCGCTCTAACGCGCTCATGTAATTGAACGCCTTGATCCCGATCATTGTCCAGACGCCGGCCTGCTCTCTGTTTTTTGTTCATGTAAAGAGGCCTAAGTTAAGGCATAGCGTTTTTTGGACAATAACCTAAGTCGGGCGAGATTTGAAGAATGGTGGTTCAATGCGAATCTAATTCAAGGAGAGTCTATGAAATCCGTTTTTAAAGTGATCGGCGCAGCGCTACTTTTGGGTATCGCTTATTTGAGCTTTTGGCCGATTCCGATTCAACCTTTAACTTGGGATGCGCCCGCGCAGCCTGGCTATAACGGCCCGCATGCTGCTAACAACAAATTAGCCAATTTGCAGATGATTGACTTGGGCGCTGAAAGTGGCCCAGAACATATTGCGATTGGCCACGATGGAAAGTTGTACGCCACGGTTGAGAGTGGTCGGATTTTGCGAATGAATCCGGATGGTACCGATCAGACGGTGTTTGCGGATACCGGTGGGCGCGTATTGGGTTTTGACTTCGATGCCGCTGGCAACTTGATTGCTGCGGATGCTGTTAAAGGTTTGTTGTCTATTTCTACTGAAGGGAAGGTCACCGTTTTAACGGACAGCGTCAGCATCAACGGCCAACGCGATCCGATTCGTTATGCCGATGCGGTGGTGGTGGCCCCAACCGGAAAGATGTACCTCAGTGATGCATCAACCCGCTTTGCTCCCAAAGATTGGGGTGGCACGTTTGAAGCCAGCGTGCTTGATATTTTGGAGCAGTCTTCGACCGGGCGCATTCTCGAGTTTGACCCCGTAACCCAAGCTACGCGGGTGGTTGCGCACGGGCTGAGCTTTGCCAATGGGGTGGCATTAAGCCAGGACGGCCAACATTTGTTTGTGAATGAAACCGGCAAGTACCGCGTTTGGAAAATAGCAGTCATCTCCAATGACCTAGACGTTCGCCAAACGTCGAATCAGGCGACGGTGTTGTTTGATAATTTGCCCGGGTACCCTGACAACTTGATGCGCGGCAGTGACGGAAAAATTTGGTTGGGTTTTGCTAAGCCGCGCAATCCGACGATTGACAATTTAGCGACGAAACCATTCATGCGCGAAGTGACCTTGCGATTACCGCGCGCGTTGTGGCCTATTCCACAATCCTACGGTCACGTGATGGCCTTTACCGACGATGGAAAAGTCGTGGCTGATATGCAAGACCCCAGCGGAAAATACCCCGAAAGCACGGGCGTGACTGAAACAGCCGATCGCCTGTACATCCAAAGTTTGCATGCCAAAGGTCTGGGTTGGATGCCTAACGTAACGGCTGGGAAATAAACCCCCATCAGATCCCAGATCCCCTACAGCAGATGAAATTGAAACTATGCAACGCCGTGACTTCCTACTAAGTACCTTTGGCCCATGTTTGGCGACTCTGCCGAGCTGGGCGTCTGAGCCTTCTTCTGAACTTGCCAAGGTTTGGAGGCGGGAGCGCGGCGAGCTGCTGATTCGCCACGCGCTTACTGAAGCTGGAATTGGCGATCCGCCTGGCTTTGTTTTGGGGCAATGCCAGACGCAACGCAATCTCAGCGACGGGGGGCGGCAAGCGTCTCGGTCGATAGGTCAATGGATGCGTGTTAACCAGTTTGCTCCCGACGCAGTGTTCAGTAGCCAGTGGTGCCGTTGCCAAGACACGGCTCGGTTGGCTTTTACACAGTTTCAAGACTGGCCTGCGCTGAACTCCACGTTTGAAGGACGCGGAGATGCGACGGCTCAAATCAAGGCCTTAAAAGATCGCTTGCAGACCATGCCCCTGCAGCGAACTGAGGTGTGGGTAACGCATCAAGTCAACATGACCGCCTTGACCGGTGCCTATCCCGCCATGGGAGAAGGCTTTTTAGTCGATCAACGGGGGCGTTTGTTGGCGCGGGGGGAGATGAGAGCATGAGTCACGACTACGTTTTGAATGTGTATTTCGATGGGTCATGTCCTTTGTGTCAACGCGAGATCGCTATCTACCGCCGCTTTCCTGAAGCAGCCGCTATTCAATGGGTGGATGTCAGTAACGGCGAAGATTTGGGCGTTGACCTCAGTTGCGCGGCGGCCATGGCGCGGTTTCATGTGCGTGACAGCGAGGGCCGATTGTTTAGCGGAGCAGCTGCGTTTTCTCAAATGTGGCGTCAATTTCCGGGTTGGCGCTGGCTGGGTTGGCTGTCAGCTTGGCCGCCCATGTCTTGGTTGTTTGAGCTGGCTTACCGTTTGTTTTTGCCGATTCGCCCGACCTTGCAAAAGTGGGCGCGACGTTGGTCTAGCTAAGGGCCGTTAACTCTAAGCCGATACGCTCTATCTCTTGCACCAATAAAGCCAGATCGGAACGCGTGGTGCGATGGTTGGTGATGTTGACGCGAATGGCGTTGCGGCCGTTGACCAGGGTCGTAGACGGCGCGGCGATTCCTTGGATCTGCAATTGAATCACGATCTCGCCGTTGAGTGCGTCAGTGGTTTTATCGTCTTGGCCTTCAGCTTGGTAGCGAAAGCAACAAATATTCATAGCGACCGGCGCCATCAGTTTCAGGTGCGCGTGGGCGGCTACCAGTTCGCCAAGGTACGCGGCCTGTTCGCAATTTTGCGTGATCAACGCGCCGAGTTTGGCGGTACCGTGTTCAGCCAATTGCGCCCACACCTTCAACGCCCGAAAGCCGCGTGAGAGCTCGGGCCCGTATTCCACCGGCCATGGGTTGCCCGCGGCCAGCCCACGCTCTGCTCCTTTGAGGTATTCCGGACGTTCTGAGAAAGTACGGCGATGGTCTTCCTCACTGCGCATCAAAATAAAACCCGCGTCGTAATTCACATGCAGCCACTTATGAAAGTCAAACGCCAGCGAGTCGGCGCGCTTGATCCCAGACAGGCGCGGGCTTAGGCGCTCGCTAAGAACCCCCAAAGCGCCAAATGCGCCGTCGATGTGAAACCAGATTTTTTCAGATTGAGCGATATCGGCCAAGGTTTCCAAGTCGTCAATCGATCCCACATTGACCGCGCCTGCGGTACCTACGATGACAAAGGGTGTCAGGCCGGCGGCACGGTCTTTGGCGATGGCGGCCTGAAGCGCTGCGGTATCCATTTCAAAGCGCTCGTTGACCGCAATTTTGCGTAGCGCGTCTGAGCCTAGACCCAAGATGTCAAACGCACGGGCGACGCAAGAATGGGTTTGCTCCGAGGTGTAACCCACCAACGGGCCCATCGTGTTTTGCTGCAGGCCCGTTTTTCGGTTACTGAAATTAAAGCAGCGATCCCGCGCGGCTTTCAAGGCGATGACGGTCGCAATCGATGTGCCGCTCACAATCAGGCCGCTGGAAGTTTCAGGAAACTGAAACAGTTCACGACACCAATTTACAACTTGTTTTTCTACGTACATTGCGCCATGGTCGCGCCCACCGAGGTTGGCATTGATGGCTGCAGCGGTGATGTCAGCCATCAAGTTGCTTGGCGTTCCCGAGCCGTGAACCCAACCAAAAAATCGGGGATGCGTGTTGCCCACGCCAAAGGGCAGTAGGGCGGTCAGGTGGGCTTGGGTCGCTTCAGCGCCTATGCCATCAACGGGCAGTGGACCTTGGTAATTCGCTTGCAGCGCGGGTGGAAACGGGTTCCATATCGGGCCTTCGCGGTAAGTTTCCATGCGGTCTACCGCCGCATCAAGCATCCGGTGGGCTTGTTCGCGAAACGCAACCCAATCGCTTGGGTCTAACGTTTTTTCAGGTTCAAAGTTTGGATGTTTAGGTGACTTCATGGCTGGTCTTTCGACGCTGAATTGACTGCGTGTAAACCTGCTGCAGTCGCGGCAACTTGAACGATTTGGCCAATGAGGCGGCAGTCTTCAGGCGTGAGGGAGAGGGGCGTGCGCAGGTCAAGTAATTGGCGTAAAACGCCTTGCGACTTTGGCATAGGCGCTTGTTCCGGCAGGTAATGCCAGTGGCCAAAGTTGCTGGTAAAGGCGGTTGGTATGCGCAGCCCAAACCATTTGATGTACAAGCCACGCGCTGCGCATTCAGCCAAGAAACATTCGATTTGCGCCGGCGATAAGTCAAGCGAAAACTGGATCGAGCTGGGGACGAAATCTTCACGCGCATCGCGCACGGGCAGCGTGAGATGGGGTGCGGTTACAAACGCTTTTGCGAGGTCGTCATAAATACGCCGCCAGCGCAAACCCCGCTCCGGCAGCAGCGCAATTTGCGGACGCAACAAGGCCGCAGCGAGGTTGGACATGCGCATGCTGAAGTTGGGAGTGACATAACGCCAGCGCTCAAACACTTCAGCCGAGGGCCGCAATACGTGTTGGTCGTACATCATGTAGCAGCCCGACATCAAGATGACTTGGGCTGCCACGTCTTCATCGTTGGTAACTAAAAGGCCGCCCTCGCCAGCGTTAATGTGTTTGTAGGTCTGGGTGCTGTAACAACCGACATGCCCAAAGGTTCCGGTGTGTTGGCCGTCCCAGCGGGCGCCCATGGTGTGGGCGCAGTCTTCGACCAAAGCGATGCCATGGCGATCACAAATATCGCGCACGCCGCGCAGGTCCGTGATGTGGCCGCGCATATGCGAAAGCAAAAATACACGCGCCCTGCTGCTGGCGGCTTTGCGCTCTAAATCCGCGAGGTCGGTGGTGTAGTCCTCTAGCGTTTCTACCAAGACCGCAGAGGCAGCCGCGTGGGCAATTGCTCCGGGTACTGGAGCTAGCGTGAAGCTGCT
Organism: Bordetella parapertussis; assembly: GCA_945888535.1. GTDB lineage: Bacteria > Pseudomonadota > Gammaproteobacteria > Burkholderiales > Burkholderiaceae_C > Allorhodoferax > Allorhodoferax parapertussis_A. The sequence goes on along the minus strand of CAMDAN010000001.1, from coordinate 46,893 downwards.
GGTAAGTACTTTGTCACCGGGTTTCACGCCCAGGGCTTTGAGCGCCAAAAACATCGCCGCGCCACACGAGCTCACAGCCACGCAATACTTCGCGCCCACATAGGCCGCGTACTCTTGCTCCAACAAAGACGGCTCGGGCGTACCAGAACCTTGTTCGCCGTAGCGGTGTAAACGCCCGCTGCGCATCAGCGCGATGGCTTGCTCAATCGCAGTTTCGGGAATCGGTTCCGATTGGCTTAGGTCTTTGCCAAACCACAGACCATCGGTGGATCGGGTAGGGGCTGTGGTGGTACTCATGTCAGTGTTGGTGTCCTTGGAGGGTACCGAGTTCGAAGTGTTCTTCTGGGAAGTATTTTTTCAATCGGATGTCACCGGTGCGGGCGTGGCCTTCCATGCCTTCCAAACGGGAGATACGCGCTGCGACCTGTCCGACTTCGCGGCTGGCAGTTCTATTTAGGCGTTGGTAGGTCACCGTCTTGATGAACTTGCCAACGCTCAAGCCGCCCGAATAACGCGCCGCGCCTCGGGTTGGCAAGATGTGGTTGGGCCCGGCGCATTTGTCGCCGTAAGCCACGGTGGTTTCTTCACCTAAAAACAGCGAGCCGTAGTTGGTTAGTCGCCCTAGCCACCAATCCAAATCAGAGGCCAAAATCTGAAGGTGTTCGGGGGCGTAACGGTCGCTAATTTCGCAAATTTCTTCGCGGGTTGGCGCGTAGACTACTTCGCCGTAATCCCGCCACGCGGCGCTGGCCGAAGAGCGAGCGGGTTCGGGCAGGGCGGCAATCACGCGCGGCATGATGGCAATGACCGTCTCTCCCAGTGCGCGTGAGGTGGTGTAAAGCCAAACGGGTGAGTCCGGTCCGTGCTCTGCCTGACCCGCCAGATCGGCGGCAACAATTTCGGCGTCGGCGTTCTCATCGGCAATGATGGCTGACTCGGTGGGTCCGGCAACCACGTCGATTCCGATGCTGCCAAAGAGGGTGCGTTTTGCTTCGGCCACAAACCGGTTGCCAGGGCCCACGATGATGTCGGCAGGTGCTTTGGCGTAAAGCCCGTAAGCCAGGGCAGCAATCGCCTGAACGCCGCCAAGCGCCAGAACGGTGTGGGCGCCACAAAGCTGCATGGCGTAAAGAATCGCTGGGTTCACTCCCGCCTCTTTGTGGGCCGGTGAGGTGGCAACGATATTGGGAACGCCCGCCACTTGAGCGGTACACACGCTCATGATGGCGGAGGCCGCATGGGCATAACGCCCGCCTGGCACGTAGCAGCCCGCTGTGTTAACTGGGATCAGTTTTTGACCGGCGATCAAACCGCTCAATAACTCCACCTCAAACTCACCCAGCGAGTCGCGCTGACGTTGCGCGAAGTCTCGAACCCTTTGGTGGGCGAACGCGATGTCTTGTCTAACCGTAACTGGTACCCGCTTAACCGACTCGGCAATATCCGCCTCGCTGAGCAAAATCTTGCCCTTGTAGCCATCGAGCTCGCGGGCGTAGCGCTCGACCGCTGCGCAACCCTCGGCCTTGATCTCGGCCAACATACGCTGCACCGTCTCGCCGGTTGCAGCGTCAATGGTGGCTTGGGGTGGGTTTGCTTTTTTGAGGTATTCGGTGGTCATGTGGGGCGCTCTTTCAGTGAATGGGCCATGGTAGTGCCCAGCCATACCTAGCGTTAGAGCCATAATTAGATTTCACTAGTGCCAGAAATGGAATTTTAGTGTTCCTTATTCAAACCTGCCTTGAAAACTAGGGTATTGCCCATGCTCACTTTGCCCTCAGGCGTCACTTTCCTCGAACGCGGCTGGCTTTCCTCAAACAATATTCTGTTGCAAGATGAAACGAAAGCGGTACTGATTGACTCTGGGTATTGGACGCACGCAGAGCAAACCCACGCGTTGGTAGCGCATCACCTCGCAGGGCGGCCGCTTCAGACCCTGATCAACACCCATTTACACAGTGACCACTGCGGGGGGAATGCGCTTTTGCAGAACGCTTACCCCGGGCTTGAACTTTTGATTCCCCCTGGGCACGCTGCCTATGTTGAAAACTGGGACCCTAGAGCGCTTTCCTTTACGCCCACAGGCCAGCACTGTCCTCTATTTCGCCATACCGGCGTGATCCAACCGGATGCTAAGTTCATCGTCAACGGTGTTGAGTGGCAGTGCCATGCCGCCCCTGGACATGACCCCAATGCGCTTATTATTTTCAATGTCCAACATAGAATTTTGATTTCTGCCGACGCGCTTTGGGAAAACGGCTTTGGCGCGGTCTTCCCAGAAATTGAGGGTTTTGAGGCCTTTGATGAGGTTGATGCAACGCTGCAAATGATCGAAGAACTCAAGCCGCGCTGCGTCTTGCCCGGGCATGGTGGTATTTTTGAGGATGTGCCAGCCGCACTCGCTCGCGCCCGAAGTCGTTTGGCGCAATTTCGAACCGCCCCGGACAAGCACGCCAGCCATCTTGCCAAGGTGCTCCTGAAATTCAAGCTACTTGAATTACAACGGGTCCCTTACACCGAGTTTTATGCCTGGTCGGAAGACCTGTCTTATTTACGGTTGGCGCACAAAGAATATGCAGGGGCGGTGACCTACAAAAACTGGATTCGCGACTTGTGTCTGAGCTTGGAAAAGAGTGGTGCTTGCGCGATGGATGGCGACTTTATTTGCAATGCGAAATAGAGCCACTGCTGGCTTCGCCAGCAGTGGCTCTATTTGGTCACAATCAATTATTTGACTGAGAGTTGGCGCAATGCGCTGGCCCAATCTTCAATGTGGTGAACTTTGACACTTTGCCCATTTTGGATGGTGTGGATGTCAATAGCCATGGCTTGAAAACTCTTGCCATTGGTAGGGGTTCCAAATATCGGGCCGCCAGGCGTTCCAGACAAGGTTGAGCGAACCACAATACGGTCTCCAGAAACCATGACATCGCGAATTTCCCATTTCAAATCAGGAATCAGTTTGCCAAAACCCATAACTTGGTTAATGAAGGCTTCACGTCCTTTGAAATTCGTGTCGTCCGAGTAAGACTTCCAGTCGGGCGTCAGAAATTTTTCTGCGATACCGCGGACGTCCTTCGTGGCGGGAAGGGTGAGCATGTTGTAAAACGGCTCAACCATTTGGCGTGCAGCCTCATTCGACAGGTTGCTTTGCGCCAATGCGGAACCGCTTGCCATGGTGACTGCCAAAGCGGCAGCGGCAACGGTTTTAGAGTTGAAAAGTGATGTGTTCATAAAATTCCTTTTGTTCAATCCGGCTCTCTTAGAGACGTGAGGCTAGTGTCAGGGGTTGCGTGTGTTTGGAAAAGATCAGGATCTGCCTTAAAATGGTAAATAACGGACATTTCATGCCAAACCATTCCAATGCCAACCCCATTTCAATCGCCCCTCTTTCATTTAAGCACTCTGCCGATGAGCGTTTGGGTATTGAGATGCTTTCCATTGCGCAGTTACGTCAGCGAGCGCCCATTTCCGCCTTGTCTCGAGTGTCAAGAGCTAATTTTTACCGTTTGATATCCGTCACATCGGGACAAACATGCCCATGGATCGATTTCAACCCGGTTCCGGCGAAGCAGGGCGACTGTTTGTTAATTAAGCCGGGACAGATTTTTCGGCATGATTTCACTCATCCGTGGAATGGGGATATGGTTGTTTTTAGACCGGAGCGCTTGTACTTTGCGACAAGTGGTTTGGGTATGGATTTGGCATTTTCTTCACGCATCGACCGACTTCCTGTCAATGCGTCGTTGTCAAAAGCTGCGTGGGAAGAACTCTCTGCAGCTCTCCAAAAAATGCAGAAAGACAGCGCCCAAGTCAGCGATTTCCCTACGTTACAAAGCCTGCTCCAACTGCAACTGAGCTACTTGTTACTTCACTTATGTATGGCACAAGAACTGAGTTTTGATTCTGAAAAATCAGCGTGCCGAGCCTTGGTGCATTTCGAACGCTTCAAAATTCAGCTTGAAAAAGATTTCACAACAAAACACCAAGTTCAACACTTTGGAGATGCGTTGGGATTGAGTGTAAAAATACTCAATCGCGCTTGTTTGTCATCAACGGGGTACTCCACCAAAAGTTGTATCAACCAACGCATCGCCTTAGAAGCAAAGCGTTTACTGGCGCATACCGATGCAGCAGTTCAATCCATAGCGATTGATTTGGGGTTTGACGACCCCACCAATTTTGTGAAATTCTTTAAGCGCGAGTCCGCCATGACACCGGGGCAATTCCGTTTGAGTCAGGTTTCAATGGGAAACTAAATTTCAAAGCTCATAGTTCAAAGCCCCAGTGCTTCCCAAACGCAAATAGCCGCATACGCGTCATTGGCTGCATAGACCAATTGCGACTCGCTTAACCGAGGGTTGGCCCAGTTGCTGGTCGCGGCTTTCTTGGACTTTTGAAACCGTTGGTTGAAAAGCACCGCTACCGCGCCTTTGACGCCCATGTCTTTGCGGTAACCCCTAGCGTGAAAGACGGCGTTGAGTTCCAAAATGCCTTCGGGCTCAATGCCTAGTTTTTGGATGATGCGTTTGCGGTCATCGCCTAAACCAAAGCCTGCTTTGGCAATGCCGCCCCGCGCAAGCAAGTCGGCCGCGATAGCGCGGCAGTCGGGGTCGTGCAGTTGAAATACCCAGGCCTGTTCCCGCGTAGACAGTTGCAATACATGCGGCCCGTCCGAGGCTTCTCCGACTTTAAAGGTCGGCTTGGATTCGGTGTCAAACCCCCAAGCCTGAGCGACCACGAGCGCGTCATACGCAAGCGTGGCTTGCTTTCCCGTATTCACGAGGGTGATTCGGTCTAGGCCCAGCCGCTCAAAGGGCGGAAGCAGGGCGATGGCTTCTTTGTCGGGGGTCGTTTGGTGGGCGGTCATTGGGCCCATTGTCACAGGTAAAGGGCGTCAGGGTGTCGGCGGCACGCTAATTGCTTTTTAGTCATTGGAAGCGCTGATTTTTAAAGCAAGGTCAAAAACTTGACAGACAAAGTGGCGTAACCGGATTCCTTTAGCAACGGGCTTATCGTTTCAAGAAAGCACTTTTATGGCCACCCATTTTTCATTTGTTTCCCTTGTCTCTTTTCGCGCCCAGCACCAAGTCAAGGGTTGGCTTACCGCTGCCTTTGCGACGCTTGTTTTTTCAGGATCTGCCTTGGCTGGCGATAAAACCGAGAGCTGGGTTCGCTATGTCGCTCAAGCGGTCAAAACTCCAGCGGCAGAGGTAGCCCCTCGCGCTGAGTCTGTGAAGTGGGTTCAATACCCCAGCGTCAAAACCGTCAACTGGTCAAAGCCTTCGACCGTGGGCGCTGACAAAAGCAATTGGGTTCGTTTTCCGGCTGAAAAAGCACCGGAGCAAATGGCTCAATTGGTTCCCTAAGTGTGCAATCGCTCAATGTGACTCAAAAGTCGTTTAGTGGAGCGATTTGCTTGCCAGTGTTTCTCGGAGCACACGCTTTAAGATTTTGCCGACAGGGTTTCTGGGTAAAGCGGGCACCACCATGAGTTTCTCTGGCAGTTTGAACATCGCCACTTTTTTCTCTTGAAGTAAAAATGCTTTGATGGAGTCTAGTGACACCGTGCTAGAAAGTTTTTCCACTACGCATGCGCATATTTTTTCACCCAGGCGTTCATCAGGATAGCCAACAATCGCTACCTCAAGAATATCGGGGTGGCTAGCCAATAAGATTTCAATTTCTTCGCTTGAAATGTTCATTCCGCCACGGATAACCAAGTCTTTGGATCGACCAACAAAGCGATAGTACTGTTGTTGTTCTCCAGCGATTTCGAAAAGATCGCCGGTTTTATAGAAGCCTTGCGCGTCGAACGCATTGGCAGTCATGGCAGGGGCTCGGAAGTATTGGCTAAATACACTTGGACCTGCAAAGCGTAACTCTCCCGGATAACCGTTTTCAGTAATTTCTTTTTCTGTGTCTAAATCAACCAAGCGGGTTTGAATCCTATTGAATAAAGGCAAGCGCCACTGGAAACCAGGGATGCCAGCCCTTGGGAAAAATTGGGCACGCATTTCCGCATCAGGAATATCGTCGTACGCGCCGCACAAGCTCGCACCTTCGTTGGATCCGTAATAATTTACGATTTCAACCCCAAGGGTTGTCTCAAAGCCTTTAACCAACCAAGGCGAGAGGGGCGCTGATCCCGTCCCCATGCGTTGAAGACGCTTGAAATCAATTCCATCCAATAAATCAGGATTTTTCAGCATCATGGTCAATATGGTGGGAGGGGCAACGGTGTAGTCTATTTTTTCTTCGCGAAGTTGCTGCAAAAAAATAGGCAAATCAAATGGATGGTGTTGAATAACCGTGCCGCCCACAAGCAGCCAACTGGTAAATGTTCCTGAAATGCCAGACATATTGACAAGAGGAAACGGGTTCAGGAGTCGTGCCCCTTTTTGTAGCTGAGCGGCTTGCGCAACAGCCTGCCCCGACAATATCCACTCGTTGTGGCTTCTAGGAACGCCTTTGGGCTCTGCCTCGGTTCCGGAAGTCCAGCAAATGGTAAATATGTCGTTAGCAGTAATGGATGCATTTGAAGTCGCACTGGCAATCGTTTGCCTATCTTTCTCACTGATTGGTCCCGATTCAATGGGTGTTGCATCAGCCGGGGGGTTAAGTCCCCAACACAAAACAGTGTGCAATGGAGTGTGCTTGTCTTTTAAATGGATAAATGCGTGGGCTGCTTCATAGGCTTGTTCCACTTTTCCTATTCGGGTGAACGTAATGACTGCACTTGCTTCGGTGATTTTTAGCACGTGGTTCAACTCGTGATCCCGGTACTGAACGGGTACGGGGGAGAGAATGATTCCGAGTCTGGCGCAGGCCAGAAAAACGGCGATTTGCTCTACGCAGTTTGGGAGTTGAACAACCACAATATCATCGCGCTTGATGCCACTTTTAAGCAGTGATAAAGCTACTTTGTCTGTGTGCTCGGCCAGGGTCTTCCAACTCCAGCGTTGCGGTTCCCCATGAGCAAAACTCAAGCGATTGGGTGCATCAACGACTGCTTCTTGATCAGGAAATTGATGCAAGCTTTCTAGGAAATAGTCCCACAATGTTTTCTCACCCCACCAGCCTTTTGCGGTGTAACTATCGATATGTTCTTGTAAAGCATAAATCATGGTCTCAACCCTAAAATTATCCAAATATTTCCGTAATCCATTTTTTTACAGTGCCCTCTGTGGCCTTGTTTTTTAAATAGATGCACATAACTTGACCTTCTGTTGCTGCAACTTTAGAACGTTGCACGCTTGCGTGCCTTCCCGCATATTGAATCCCAGACCAACCATGTTCTTGTGTTTTGACCCAACCTTTGAGGCGTATCACGCAGGGCGGGATGTCATTGAGTTGGGACCGCAAAACTTGCGTATTGAAAATACGCGTCGTTAAATGGCTTTGGCTTTGAAAAACCTGCGAGTGGCCTTGGAATTGGATCGCATGCTGTTCGTGAAAATGAATTGTTTTCGTATCTAAATGTCTGTCTTGGGATTCATCGTGGTGGTTAGATTCACCCGGGTTCCAGTGGGCTTCTAACAGTTGTAGTTCTAATTTTCCCCATTGCGATGTGATGCAGGAAACGTCGCCAAGTGTCTCGCGCAACCACATTTGGCAGTCTTTGATTTCATCGACTGTGCATAAATCCGTTTTGTTCAGTACCAGCAGATCTGCGCTTTTCAATTGGCGCAACAAGGTATCTTTGAGCAGAGGATCGTTGGCTTGCATACGAATGGTGCTGGCATCAACCATGACCAAGACGTTGTGAAGCTGCAAGCGCTTGTCGGCCAGTGCGATCTGAGCAATGGGCCAGGGGTCAGACACGCCACTGGCTTCCACCACGATGGCATCAAAAGGCTCGGGGTCGACAAGAACCTTGAGCAGAGCATTGCTTAAATCCCCACCGATTTCACAACAAACACATCCATTGCTGAGTGCAATCGTGTTGCTGTTACTTTGGCGTAAAAGCTCCGCATCAATGTTGATATCTCCGAAGTCATTGACCAGCACCGCGATGCGCTTACCTTTAGCTTGCTGTAGCCAGTGCACCAGTAAACTGGTTTTTCCAGCGCCCAGAAACCCACCAATGACAGTCAGGGGAATTCTTTGTATAGGCTGGAAGTCTGTCATTCTTAGAGCGGCGGCAGCAGCAGGTTTTTACTCAAGCTGCTTGTGATGGAAATGCCTGACCGCCTAGCACCGTACCCCAGACGCGGGCGTCTTTGAGCTTGTCAGCGCCCAGGGTCAGCGGGTTGTCCAGCAGCACGCAAAAATCGGCACGTTTGCCTACTTCGATGCTACCAATTTCCTGGTCCATCTTCAGGGTCCAGGCAGCGCCCAAGGTGATAGCGTGCAGGGCTTGCGGCACAGTGAGGCGTTCTTTTTCGCCCAGCACGCGGCCTTTGGGGGTGATGCGGTTGACGGCGCACCAGGCGGTGAACAGCGGGCCCAGTGGCGTGACCGGGGCGTCGGAGTGGATGGCCAGTGCGACCCCAGCGTCCAGGGCGCTGGCGCAGGCATCGAGCCGGTGGGCGCGGTCGGGGCCCATGGTCATTTCGTAATGCTGGTCGCCCCAGTACCACAGGTGGTTGGCAAACAGGTTGGCACACAGGCCCAGGCTGGCCATGCGCCGGAACATCGGGGCATCGACCATTTGCGCGTGTTGCAGGGTGTGGCGGTGGTCGGTGCGCGGAGCGCGGGCCAGCACGCGTTCCACAGCATCAATCGCCGCCAGGCTGGCTTCATCGCCGTTGGTGTGGGTGTGGATGTGCAGGCCTGCGCGGTGGTAGATCTCGAAGTCAGCCTCGTACTGGCTTGGGGCGGTGACCCAGATGCCGTTGGGTGCGCCGTTGAAGTGGCCGGGCCAGCGCATGCGCGCCGAAAAGCCCTGAATCGAGCCGTCCAGCATCATCTTGACCAAGCCGTAGCGCAGCTTGTCGGTGTTACGTTTTTTCATGGCATTGACGTGCTCGGCGCCTTGCGTTGCGCCGTGCGTGCCATGAAAGGCCTTGAATGCGGGCAAGATACGCACGCAGCATTCGTCTTTGGCTAGGGCCGATTCCAGCACCGCGCAGTCGGCTTCGCTTAGGGTGTTGACCAGGTCGGTGGCGGTGGTCACGCCTTGCATTTTTGCCAAGCGCGCAAAGTTCATCATGCCGGTCTCGTCCATGGGCGACATCAGCCCAGCCGCGCCCACATGGCGCATGACCAAGTGCATGGCTGCTGGTTCTTGCAGTTCGCCGTTGGGGTGACCCTTGCGGGGACCGTCCTTGAATTTGACGACACCTTCGACTTCGATGTCTTCGTCGATCTCGGCGATGCGCAGCATGGTGCTGTTGACGTTCATCAGGTGGCCGTTGGCGTGCGCAATCACGATGGGGCGTGTGCTGCTGGCGCGGTCCAGGTGGTCCACCGTCATGCGCTCGCCCCCAAAATAAATCGGGTCGAACCCCCAGGCCAGCAAGGGCTTGTCGGCGGGTTCGCCGCTCTTTTGCATCTTTTGGTCGATCTCGATCAGGCGTTGCACCACCGCTTCCATGGAGCGCAGGCCCTTGACGGTCTGGCCCCAGGGGTTTAGGCGGTCAAACCAGCCCAGGTATTCCAGGTCCCACATGCCGCCTTCCTTCAAGTGGCAGTGGCCTTCGATCAGGCCGGGCATCAGCGTGCAGTCGGCAAAGCGAGTGTCCAGCGTGTATGCACCCCATTGGGCCAGCTCTGCCAAGTCGCCCACGCCCAGAATACGGCCATCGCGCACCGCCACATGGGTGGCCGAGGCCTGCATCGGGTTCATGGTGATGATTTCGCGGGCTACGTAAATGGTGGTAGGGCTCATGGCTATTTTCCTCAAAAGTAGGAACGCGTGATCAGTGATTCAGCTAATCGTTGGCAAGGGGTACAGCGGCTGTCCCGCGTCTGATACGCGGTGACAGGCCACATGGTGGCCGGGCAGCACTTCGCGCAAGGGTGGAGGTGCGGCGCGGCAGGCGTCTTCGGCAAAGGGGCAACGACCGGCAAAACGGCAGCCGCTGGGCACATTGAGCGGGCTGGGCGGGTCGCCTTGCAGGCGGATGCGCAGCTTGCGTTTTTGGCCGCGTGCGTCCATCGACGGCGCAGCCGACCACAGGGCCAGCGTGTAGGGGTGCAGGGGGTGGGCAAACAGGTCTTCGCGGGGTGCGCGTTCCACAAACTGCCCCAGGTACATGACGGCGATGTCATCGCACATGTGGCGGATCACGCCCAGGTCGTGCGAGATGAATAGGTAGGTCAGCCCCAGCTCTTTTTGCAGCCGCTGCATGAGGTTCAGGATTTGCGCCTGAATGGCCACATCGAGCGCTGATACGGGTTCGTCACAGACCAGCAGTTCGGGCCGCCCGGCCAGAGCCCGGGCCAGGGCGATGCGCTGGCGCTGGCCGCCTGAAAACTGGTGGGGAAACAGCTGCATTTGTTCGGGGCGCAGGCCGGCTTGCATAAAAAGCGTGCGGGCCAAGTCGTCTCGCTCGGCAGGCGTGCCTACGTTCATCAAATCCAACGCATCCCGAATCGCCTGGCCTGCGCGCACCCGGGGGTTGAGCGAGGCAAACGGGTCTTGGAACACCATCTGAAAGCGTTTGCGCTGCAGCCGCAGGGCTTCGCCTTGCAGTGTGCTAATCGGGGCGTCACCCAATTGAATCTGGCCAGCGGTCACCGGGGCCAGGCGCATCACAGCCAGGGCGGTGGTGCTTTTGCCTGAGCCGCTTTCGCCAACGATTCCAAAGGTTCGGCCGCGTTCGATCTCGAAGCTCACGCCGTCGACGGCCTTGAGCAGCGTTTTGGGCTGGAGAAACCCACTTTTGAGGGGGTAGTGCACGCGCAGGTCTCGCACCTGCAGCAAGGTGTCACGCATGTTGGTTTCCTTCGGGGTAGAGCCAGCACATGACGCGGTGGCCGCTTTGTACCCAGGTGCTGGGGGGCACGGTGGTGCGGCAGCGCGGCTGCGCCTGGCTGCAGCGATCGGCAAAGGTGCAGCCTCCCTGGCGTTCGAGCAGCGAGGGCACGGTGCCCGGAATTTCTTGCAAGGGCTGGCCATGGCTTTGCGGGCTGCGGCCCGGAGCGCATGCGATCAGTCCTTGGGTGTAGGGGTGGCAGGGGTTTGACAAAACTACATCGGTTGGGCCTTCTTCGACCATGCGGCCTGCATACATTACGGCCACGCGATCAGTCATCTCAGCTACCGCGCCCATGTCATGGGTAATCAAGAGAACTGCTGTGCCACTGCGCTCGCGCAAGTCCCTGATGAGGTCGAAAATTTGCGCTTGCACGGTCACATCCAGCGCTGTGGTGGGTTCGTCTGCAATCAGAAGATCGGGTTGGCAGGCCAAGGCCATGGCGATCATGACGCGCTGGCGCATGCCACCAGAAAACTGATGGGGGTACTCGTGAACACGTCGCAAAGCGTCGGGAATACCGACTGCTTCAAGCATCTCAACCGCCCGTGCTAGGCCATCTTTGGCATTCAAGCCCTGGTGCAAGCGCACCGATTCCGTGATCTGATCACCCACGCTGTAGGCGGGGTTCAGCGAGGTCATGGGTTCCTGAAAAATCATCGAAATACGGTTGCCGCGCACACGCCGCATTTGTGCTTCGGGTAGTTGCAGCAGGTCTTGGCCATCAAACAAAATTTGACCTGAGGTGATTCGGCCAGGCGGCTGCGGAATGAGCCGCATTAAGGCAAGGGCCGTGATGCTTTTGCCGCAACCGGATTCGCCCACTAAGCCAAGCGTTTCACCGCGTTGGATGTGCAGTTGGATGTCTTCCAGTACGTGGGCGGTACCGCCTCGGGTCTGGAACTCCACGCCCAGCCCTTTCACTTCGAGCAAGGGCACCATGTCGGTCGCTGTATCAGTCATTTCAATTTTGGGGGTTATGCGAGGGACTTGTGGCTCACCGCAAATGCATTTTGGGATTCAGCGCATCGTTAAGGCCATCGCCCACCAGACTGACCGACAACACCGTCAGGAAAATTGCAGCGCCAGGCAGCGTCACGGCCCACCAGCACTCCAGAATGTGGCGGCGATTAGAGCCAATCATCATGCCCCAGCTCATTACGTTGGGGTCGGACAAACCAAGAAAACTCAGACCGGCTTCAAACAGTATGGCAACACCTACGACCAAGGTGGCGGAGACAATCAATGGTGCCATGGCGTTGGGCAAGATTTCATGCCAAATCAGACGCCAGTGGCTGGCTCCCATGGTGCGGGCCGCGTTAACGTATTCGAGTCCACGCAGGCGAATAAATTCAGCCCGCGTCAGGCGGGCGGTACCAGTCCAGCTGACCATGCCAATGGCGCAGATAACCACGCCCAGACCCGGTTCAAACAAGGTAACCAAGACCATGGCAAACAGCAGGGCAGGGAGTACTTGGAATAGTTCAGTCAAGCGCGATAAGAGTGCATCGATCCAACCACCAAAATAGCCCGCAAGTGCGCCAACAGTGATGCCAATAAGCACGGTAATTGCCGCCGAGCTCACACCCACTAGTAGCGTGGCGCGACCACCGATCAACATACCAGCCATGATGTCGCGCCCGAGGTAATCACTGCCTAGCCAGTAGCGGGAGTCGGTAAAGGGTTCTGTAAAGGGTAGCGCAGAGATGCCAAAAGGAGCTACGCCGTACAAGGATGGGCCGATCAGCATGATGAGCATCACCAGTAACAGCACGACCAGGCCCAGCATGGCTGCCTTGTTGCTTCGGAATACCCGCCAAGCTTCACGCCATGGCGACAGGGCGAGCACAGCGTGTTGTTCGGTTGAAGGTGTCGAATTCGAGGAAAGAGAAGTCATTATTTGCCGCGCAAGCGAGGGTCTATCCAACGGTAGCTCAAATCGGTGAGTAGGTTTGCTGAAATCACAAAGAGAGAGGAAAAAGTCAGAACGCCCAGTAAGGTGGGGTAATCGCGCCCAAGAATGGCGTCCAGTGCCAAGGTTCCTAACCCAGGCCAAGAAAACACTGTTTCGACCAATACCGCCCCTGAGATCAGGTTGCCAAACTGCAAGCCCGCAATCGTCACGATCGGCATCAGAGCATTGCGCAGGGCGTGTTTGAAGACCACCACAACCTCATTCAGACCCTTGGCCCGAGCGGTGCGAACATAGTCCGAGCTAAGTACTTCAAGCATGCTGGCACGTGCCAGACGGCTGTACTGGGCCAGATAAACGAGGGTTAGTGTGAGTGCGGGCAAGACCAAGTGGTGCAGCGCATCCATCGCGGCCGCCCAGCCAGTCGCGCCATAGCTGCGCACGTCGTACATGCCTGCAATGGGCATCACCGGCCAGACTTTGCCAAAAAGGATCACCAACAAAATACCTGTCCAAAATACCGGCATGGCCAGCCCGGCCAATGAAACAATGGTAACTACCGCACTGGCAAAACTTTTGGGCTTGAGCGATGCAAAAACCCCCAACAGTGTTCCGACAGTAATAGCCACCAAGAGTGACGTCAAAACCAACAAAATGGTTGGCCCAATTCGGTCGGCAATCAGGCTACTCACGGGCCTGCTGTAGGTGTAAGACACGCCGAGATCGCCTCTTACACTTTTGCTCAGATAGGTGATGAATTGCTCAGGCAAAGGCTTATCAAGCCCATACGCTTTTTTAATGCTGTCGATGACAGCCTGGTCCCCACCACCCATTTCACCAGCTATCACGGTGGCTGGATCACCGGGCGCTGCATGAATCAGCACAAAGTTAACCGCTAAAACAGCCACCATCAAACCTGCTGCAACCAGTAACCGGCGCAGCACCAGAATCAAGAATTTCAACTCACATTTCCCGAGTGTTTAAGCTTTGATGCTGGAATCATTGATGCCATCTAACAAACCCCAAATACTGGCGGGGCGGTTTTGAATTTTGTTGTGAAAAGCCATGTTGAAAGTGCTTTCGATTATGAACACCGCAGGGCATTCATCGACCACGATTTTTTGCATCTGTGAATACATTGCTTTGCGCTTGACCATGCTAGTTTCCTTTGCTGCATTGGCCAATAGTTCATCGACTTTTGGATTACTGTAGCTCTGGGTGTTAGACCAAATAATTCCTGGTTTGATGTTTGAACTGAGCCAAGTACGATGGACACCAATCACTGGGTCGCCCCAATTCCAAACGGAGTCAAGTGTCATATCGAATTGGTGTGAAGCAACGCGCCTCGCCCAACTTGGGAAGTCAGGGGATGCTCTGACGTTCACTTCAACCCCTACTTTTGAAAGAGCAATTTTTATATATTCTTGGCAAACCATAAAGTCATTGATACCTGGGATGTAATCCAAGTCGATGCTTAAGCGAATCCCGTTGGCCCCAGGCTTAAGCCCGGCTTCGTCAAGCAATTGCGCCGCCTTTTGTAAATTTAAATCATATTTTTCGACTTTGGGCTCATAAAAGGGACTGCCAGAAGTGATCGGCCCTGTCGAACGCGTGTGAACTTTGCCCAAAAGCGTTTCAAGCAAGTATTTTTTATCAATAGCAAAGTTAATGGCTTGCCTGACTCGCTTATCCGCGAGTTTTGGACTCTTTGTGTTCAATGCAAGCCATGCGAGAGGACCAGCAGCGACTGTAGTTGAAGACACAGTAACATTGGGCATCTTGTTTGCTCGGCTGATGTGTCCGGCATCCGTTAGCTCAGAGTGGATATCAATTTCACCCCGCTCAAACGCTAGCATCAAGCTGGAGGTATCTTTAAACTCGCGAATGATGATGCGGTTAAGCTTGGGCGTATCTTTCAAGAAAAATTTATCAAAGCGCTCTAAGACTGTGAATTCTCCAGGCTTGAACTCCACCAATTTAAACGGCCCTGAACCAATGGGATTTGCGTTTCTAGGGTGAACCTTTACATCCGTCCCATCGCCAAAAATGTGTTTCGGAAGGATTGGAGTGATCGCCGAAGTTGACATGCCTAAAAGTACCGCAGGGTGCGGCTCTGAAAGTCGGACTACTGCGGTGTGGGGGTCTGCCACCGTAACGGCGTTAACTGGTCCGTACAGAGTCTTGAAGGGGTGGTTGTCTCTAATGGTCTCGATCGAGAATTTGACGTCTTCGGCCGTAATCGGCTTGCCATCATGGAAAACGGCGTCTTTGCGAAGATATAGCGTGACACTGCGGTTGTCAGGGGATAAGTCCCAGCGCTCCGCAAGGTAGGGCTGGGGCTTCCAGTTGGCATCCATGCGAATAAGCGAAGCAAATAACTGAGACGCAGGCATCATCGTTGCTACCCCACTTTGAACAGCGGAGTTCAAGTGCCGTGGTTTTTGTGTCGTACCAATGACCAAAACCCCGCCCTTGGCGGCTTGCGCAGCAACGTGCATCGGAATTCCAAAAATACTAGCCGTAGTTCCGGCAGCTGCGAATTTTAAGAATTTGCGTTTATCAAAATTTTCCATTTGAGACTCCTGGTGGGTTGTACTGACTTATCGGCAACAGATTAAGCGGGTTCTGAAGCTTGCTTTTTACGATTAAAAATAAATGGACTTCAAAAAATGCAACGCACAAAAAGAAAATTTCTTTCCATCGAATGCGTTGCAGATTTATTGAATAGGTGGACTTTTTAATTAGCGTTACTTGCCCGAAGGCGCAGCAACTTGGGTCCACTTACCATTTTTGATCACGTCAATAGAAGCCATTTCAGGGCCTACATGGTTGTTCGTGAAAGTTTGGCGTGAATACGTAGTGAAGTCTTGGTGTGGAACCGTTTGCAATGCTTTTGCCAAGGATTGAGAGCTCAGGTTACGGCCATTGGCTTGCAAGCCTGCGATGAACCAAGAGGTGTAAGAGTAAGAATTGGCAGCATTTTCATCCGCATCCATGTTGAATTTCTGTTTGAAATCCGCCAAGAATTTTTTAGCTGCGGGCTCTGTGGTTTCAGGATCATGCAATTTCCAGCCACCAATTCCGTATAAACCTTCGACTGACTCTTTGCCTGTTTTAGCAACAATGGAAGACCGTCCTGGAAGGGCTGTTAACACCTTCACGTCTGACCAGTTGAGTTTTTTTACCTCTGACATCACACCCACTGTGTCACGCAAAATACTGGCCATAAAAATCATGTCAACGTTAGCTGCTTTCATTTTTGCAACTTGCGATGAAAAATCAATATCACCAGCCTTGGTAGAGGCTTCAGCTGCTAGCGTTGCCGAGCTATTTTTGAGCGATTCGACGAGTCCTGCTTTGACCAAGTCACCCAACGGGCCTTCTTGGTAGATAAATCCAACCTTCTGGGCTTTCCAATTTTTGACGGCCCAAGAAACACCGTTATTGGTTGTGGTGTCGTAGTTTTGAACCGTGGTGAAAAGTAAGGGACTGTTACCACTTACTTTTTGAATGATTCCAGATGCGGCCCATGGCGCAAACACCAAAACACCTGCATCGGTTGCCGCTTTTACAGTGGCTGCATTTGCGCCAGACCCAAACGAATTAAGCAGCGCGAAAACATTGTCACTTTTAACCAGTTTTTGAACTGCACGAACAGCCATTTGCGGTTGGCTGCCATTGTCTTCAACGAGCAGTTTTATTTTTCTACCATGCACACCGCCAGCAGCGTTGACTTCGTCGATGCGCAATTGCATTCCATTTCGAAGCATCGGCATACCTGGGGCCGCTGGACCGGATAAATCAATATGGCTACCGATCAAAATTTCGGTATCACTTACGCCCTGTGTTTGCGCGTGAGCCGTGCCGAGCAAAAATGGCAACATGCCCATTGCGAGGATGGTACTTTTAAAATTAAATCGCATAATTGTCTCCTTGTTGATTAATGATATCCGCTTGGCCATTTTTCGGAAATGCGTGAATACCCTGAGTGGCCTTCTCAGTTTGGGTACATGGTTTCGATCAGCGCCGCATACTTGCGGGCGATGACCTTGCGCTTGAGTTTCATCGTAGGCGTTAATTCTTCGTCCTCGGCGGTGAGTTGCTCGCCAATGATTTTGAAAGCTTTAATTTGTTCCACCCGCGCCAACTTGGCGTTTATGCGCTCGATTTCACTTTGAATCAATTCATTGATCTCAAGTGACCGTGTCAAGCTACCAAAATCAGTGTAAGGAACTTGATGTTCTTGGGCGAAACGCCCCACATGCTCTTGATCGATCATGACCAAGCAAGTGAGGTACTTTCTCGCATCACCAATGACGACTGCATCGGTG
The DNA here is from genome assembly GCA_945888535.1 of Bordetella parapertussis. GTDB lineage: Bacteria > Pseudomonadota > Gammaproteobacteria > Burkholderiales > Burkholderiaceae_C > Allorhodoferax > Allorhodoferax parapertussis_A. Next base: position 29,731 of record CAMDAN010000001.1, on the reverse strand, counting down.
ATGTAGGGACTGAACTTAATCAGGCTTTCGATATGGCTAGGGGTTATATTTTTCCCGCCTGACGTGATCAAAATGTCTTTAATCCTGTCTCGGATGGCAAGATATCCTTCGGAGTCGATTTCTCCGCAGTCGCCCGTATGTAGCCATCCCTCTGCATCAATCGTTTCTTTGGTTTTTTCTGGCAAGTTCCAATACCCGCCAAAAACGTGAGGACCACGGACTAATATTTCGTTACTTTCGCCAATTCGAATTTCCGTATCAGGTGCCTTGATGCCTGCCCATCCCAATTTCAAACCGCCTTTAGGCGTTGAGGTGCAAAACCCCGTGGTCTCCGTCATACCAAAGGCTTCTCGGAGTTCGATGCCGCAGCTTAAATACCAGCGGATTAAATCAGGCGGTACAGGTGCTGCTCCTGTGAGTGCATTTTTCACATTTTGCATACCCAAAAAAATACGAACGTTTCGCAGTGCAACCCAATTCAAGGCGCTCTGAAATACATTTAGATTCTTGGGCCGAACTCCTTGCAGTTGCTCCTCCACATAGGCAGAACTCCATTTCTGGGCGTTTTGGTAAGCCCACCGCGCAGGCCAAATTGCATCGCGCATGAACAAATCAATCTGAGAGTACATTTTTTCCCAGAAGCGGGGCGGTGCGAAGACGACATGCGGAGCTACTTCGCGCAGGTCGTTAAAAACAGTTCCGGAGTTTTCTGGAAAATGAACGATCAGTCCAATAGCCAAAGGGTTGTAAACCGAGGCCATACGTTCTGCGATATGACAGAGCGGTAAAAAGGACACCGATTTATCACCGGGTTGAACATCCAAATACTGGGTAGCGAGCTGGAGTTGAAATACCAGGTTGCGGTTTGAAATCATTGCCCCTTTGGGCGCACCTGTGGTTCCAGAGGTGTAGACCAAAAATGCCAAGTCATCAGAAAGGGTTTGGTCAATCGCAGATTCGAAATCGACAGATTGGGTTTTAGCAAGTTTACGACCTCTGGATACGAAATCATCAAAAAAACTGATTGAAGAATCCTCCAAGTTGCGAAGACCATCATGGTCCATCACCACGATGTGCTTGAGTTGCGGGCATTTGGCGCGAATTTCTAATGTTTTATCCAGTTGTTCTTGGTTTTCGACAAACAGAATTTGTGCAACTGAATCTAGGAGGACATGTTGTAACTGCTCACCAGAGGATGTGGGGTAAACGCCGTTTCCAACCATTCCCATGCACTGCGCAGCCATATCGATAAACAACCACTCTGGACGGTTTTCTGCCAGTACACATACGACCTGGCCGCGGCCTATCCCTAGGGCTTTCATCGCTAAACCGACAGATCGAACATGGCTGTAATACTCTTCCCAACTGGTGCTTTGCCAAAGTCCTCGTCTTTTGTGCCGCAGTGCTGGTTGTCTCGCCCAGGTGTTACACCTTTGTCGAAACAGTCGTGCGGGGGTATCCTCCCCTGCGAAGCTGATTACTTTATTTTCTGGGCTCATTTTGTTTTCGGTGGGAATTGATAGATTGGTTGTGATTTCAGCGCCATGTTTTGCGTCTCTTCCAACGTTGAGAGGTCCCACTAAGGCCTTGGTCAACATGCCCACCGAGATAGGCTTCTTTGACATCCGACTTTTGACTCAAAGCTTCGCAGGTATCGGCGGCTACGATTCGCCCGAGTTCCATGATGTAACCAAAATCAGCATGGGCCAAAGCAATGGCTGCGTTTTGTTCGACGACCAATACAGAGGTTCCCGTTTCTTGGCGGATCCGACTGATGATATTAAAAATCTCCTTAGTCAACAAAGGTGAAAGTCCTAATGAGGGTTCGTCGAGCATCAGTAATTTGGGTTGAGCCATATACGCTCTCCCAATGGCTAACATCTGCTGTTCTCCACCTGAAAGTAGACCGGCGTGTTGTTGCTCACGCTCTTTTAATCGAGGGAACCACTGAAAGACTCTTTCTAGGTCTTTGCTCACTCCGCTGGGATCGCGTCGTGTGTAAGCCCCCATATTTAAGTTTTCTCGTACGCTTAAGAAAGGATAAATTTGTCTGGCCTCGGGGACTAAAACGAGACCATGTCGGCATACCTTATCTGCGTCAAGTCCATGGATGGCTTGATCATTAAAGAGGACCTGACCTTTGAATGGATCAATGACTCCCGCAAGCGTATTGAGGAGAGTTGTCTTACCTGCTCCATTGGCACCAAGTACGGCAACCATTTGTCCTTTTTCAACTTGCAAGTTAACACCCTGCATTGCGGCAATGGGGCCATACCACGTTTCTAAGTTGCGCACCTCTAGCAATAGGTCCATTTTTAAGCTCCCAAATACGCAGCAATAACGGCAGGATGGCTTTGAACATCCGAGGGGGTGCCTTGTGCCAGCACACGCCCCTGTGCCATGCATATCACCCTGTCCGCGACAGCGCTGACGAGAGACATATCGTGTTCAACCATCACAACAGTGATGCCCAACTCGCTGCGAATATCGTCAATCCAAAACGCCAAATCGCGTGTTTCTTCAGGATTGAGTCCAGAAGCAGGCTCATCTAAAAAAAGCAAGTCGGGTTTGGCGCAGAGTGCGCGCCCCAACTCAACCACTTTGCGCACGCCATAGGGCAATCCCGTGATGAGAGTGTGACGCCAGGGACTTAAATCTAGAAAATCGATCACTTCTTCAACGGCTTCATAAGCGGACTCTTCCAATCGCGTGAGGGAAGGGGTGCGCAAAACTTGTTGCCACCAATGTCCTTGGAAAAATCGATTGCGTCCCAATAATAAATTTTGAAGGACCGTTGCGGAATCAAACAACTCAATATTCTGAAACGTTCTGGCAATTCCCAGGTTGGCGATTTGGTGGCGCTGTAGCAAGGCCAGATTTTGGTTGTTATAGAAAATAGTGCCACCACTTGCGTCAAAGACACGTGTTACCGCATTGAGTAAGGAAGTTTTTCCTGCGCCGTTGGGGCCTATGACCGCAAGGACTTCGCCAGGGTAAACCTCCAGGCTTAAGTCGGCAATGGCTTGTACCCCACCAAAGGTGAGCGACAAGCTTTCAACTTTTAACAAGGGGGAGGGAGGAGTGAGAGAGTTCAACGGTAGCGCTCCGATTTCATGTAGCGTTTGTTGCGCTTGAAAGTGTCTTGTCGGTAGATCGGGAAAGACTCCAAAAGCGTTCGAAGTTTGATCCATCGCCCGTTTAAACCCATGGGCTCAAATAGAACAAAAAAAGCCAGTACCAAGCCAAAAATAAATGTTTCTAAGCCGAATTGTTTAGCTAAGCCTTCAGGCAAAAAAGGTTTGATTCTTGATATTGCTGAAGGCAGCAAGCTAATTAATACTGCGCCTAATACTGCGCCTCGCAAACTTCCCAGACCACCTATCACCACCATCAAAACCAGTTCAAGAGAAAGGATCAAGGTAAATCCATCGGGGGTCAGGTATTTCAAGTGGTGCGCAAGTAAGCCACCCGCCAAGCCTGTGATTCCTGCAGACAGTGCGAAAGCGGTTACTTTCATTTTCTCTACGGGGATACCCAGGGCGTAAGAGGCCGCCTCGGATTCGCGCACGCCAATCAAAGCACGGCCAACGCCAGAACGCAAAACATTGAGCAAAACAAGTAGCACAGCAATCAATGCCATCAAGCAAAAAAAATAAAACGCTTTGGGCCCACCCAAGGCCATTCCAAAAATCGTTGGATCACTCACGGCTAAGCCTGTAAACCCCCCCGTCACTGAGTTCCAGTGACCGATGATTTGCTCCACAATGATTGAAAATGCCATGGTTACCATTGCCAAATACAGCCCAGAGACTCGGATCGCTGGAATGCCAACTAACAACCCAGCAGAAGCACTCACGCCTGCAGCCAAAATGAGTGAAAGCGGGAGTGGCAAGCCTTTTGACATGAACCAGGCGTGTCCATACGCACCTATAGCAACAAACGCTGCATGACCTAGAGACACTTGTCCAGTAAAGCCGGTGAGGGTCATCAACCCCAAGCTGGCAATGCACAAAATAAACACATAGGCCATTTCTCCCAGGGCAAAGGGTGTAATGAATCCGGGGAGTGAAATTAGAAAAAAGAATAACAAGGCGTAAAGGTTACGCTCAAAGGGGCTTTTAAAAAGAGCAAACCCTTGGCGGTACTGGGTGTAGTAATCAAATCGCATGGTGTTTTTCCTGTTTAGACTCGGCGGCCATGGGCTTCACCCAGTAATCCATGGGGACGCACAATGAGTACAGCAATAAGTACTAAATAGGCCACGATATCCTTGGTTCCATCGGGCATGTAAACCCCGACATATTGTTCTATAAGACCAATGAGTAAGCCGCCGACAATCGCGCCCGGAATGCTGCCAAATCCCCCTAGCACCAAAGCGGAAAGTGCTTTGAGAGTCACGAACCAAAGACTGATATCTACCAATGTGATCGGCGCTAAAAGTACACCTGCAAATGCAGCAGTTACTCCGCCCAAAGCCCAAACCAAGGAGTTAATACGCTTAACGGGGACACCATTTAAGTAGGCTGCTAATTGGTTTTGAGATGATGCTTGCATTGCAACTCCAACGCGTGTCATTTTGAAAAACAAATACAACACCAAGGTAACCGCCATCGAGGTCCCTAAGATCACTAATTGCAAATTGGCGATTGACAAGCCAAACAAGTGCGTGCTTTGATTGGTCCAAGGTGTGGGGTAGTTTCTGGATTCAGGTCCAAAAATCATACTGACTGCGCCTCGAATCATGAATGCAAGTGCAATGGTCAGCATGACCCCAGAGAACTGTGGTTGTCCTGCGATTCTGCGAATAATGAACGCATCTAACAGATAGGAGAACAAAGCCACACCGAGGACCACACAAAGTAGCGCGAGCCAAAAAGGCAAATGCCACAATGTAATTAAGCTCCACGCACTGAAGGCGGCCACTACCAGTAAGTCCCCATGCGCAAAGTTAAGGACTTCAGTGGCTTTGTAAATCAGCACGATACCAAGTGCAACCAGCGCATAAATGGCACCTACTGCGATTCCGTTGATCGTGAGTTGTGCGATCGTTTGCAAAAATTCTGTCATGTTGGTTTCTTGCCCTTAAATTCAAAATCAACGGCCCATGCATCTATGTCCTTTCGGCAATGGCTGCATGCAACTTTGGGGTAAAAGCTGCGCTGGCATGTCGTATGACGAGGTCGAATGGAGCTCATCTCGTGCAGATGATCTTCACCCGCCCAAGTTGAAAGGCAAACAATATATCCAAACAAGTCTCGGCTGCTAGGCGTCAGTCGGTAGACGCGTCTTCGCGCATCGGAGGTATCCGCCTCACAATGCAACAAATTGGAGCTGAGCATGCCAGACAAGCGCCGCGATAAAACACTCGGCCCGATTTGGAGCACCTTTGAAATTTGATCAAAATAGTGACAACCCAGAACCACCGCAGCCACTATCATTAAGCTCCAGCGGTCAACCCTCAAACCTAAGCCCATAACCGAGTTTTCGTCCCCTGTCATTCGTGGCGTTTGCTGGCGCTCAATCGTTGCGGTGTTTAAGCGCTTGTTAGGAATCAACTGGAAGCTGAGATCTTTCATAGATACCGCTTCACCACAGGCTCGGCATGTCAAAAGGGGTGAAAAGCTGTGATTGCAACGGGTGTGAATGAGTTTTTGGGGTAATGCAATGGCTCTGTCCCCCCACCGTTTTTCCCAAGCCCAAATCATGAGGGTTGCATCGTAAAGTCCGATACCTTTTCGCGTAAGGTGGTATTCATAGCGAGGCGGATTTTCTTGGTAAATTTTGGGTTTTAAAACACCCATTTGTACTAAAGAACGTAGGCGATTAGATAACGTCGGCCTAGGGATTTGGGCGTAGTTTTGAATTTCATCAAATCGCCTCACCCCCAAAAAAGATGCCAATAAGATTTGAACTGTCCAGCGGTCGCCAACGGCCTTGAGCCCATGGCTTAAGGTGCTAGTCGCGAGTGCCTCGCGTGTCAGCTCTAAATCGGGACTGGAAAGCATTTCAATTTATTATTTATGCTGGACGGAAGTCAAACCCGCTCAATCACCATGGCAACAGCCAGTCCTGCAGCACCGCAGAGTGCGACGACTGCTCGGCGCTCTTGTCGAAGCGCGAGTTCATCGATCACCATTCCTACGAGCGCACTGCCGGTAGAACCCATTGCGTGACCAAGTGCAATCGCACCCCCGTTGACGTTGAGTTTGCTTTGCGAAACTTTTAAATGTTTCATGAAATGAAGCATGAGGGAGGCAAAAGATTCATTGACCTCAAAGAGATCGATGTCCTCAATTTTTAATTGCGCCTGCGCCAAAGCGCGCTCAGTCGCTTGGACAGCACCCGTTAGCGCGAGGGTACGGTCAATGCTTACCGTAGCGGTAGCCAAAATTCGCGCTCTTGCGTGAAGCCCAAGACGCTTTGCAGCTGCCGGACTGGCGAGCAGAACAGCTGAAGCGCCATCAGCCATCGCAGGCGAGTTACCTGCATGGTGCACATGGTCTATCTTTGGCAGTCCGTAGCGTTGACACATGAGCTGATCGATACCGTATTTTTCACCCATGGCAGCAAAAGCGGGCTTCAAAGCTCCCAAACTTTCGATGTTGGTCTGAGCGCGCGGTGTTTCATCATGTGCCAGTAATACAGCACCTTGTGCGTCAAGAACGGGAACCACCGAGCGAAAGCGTCCTTGCGCCAAAGCGGCCACAGCCCTTTGTTGAGAGGACACTGCATACGCATCGCATTGTTCTCGGCTAAAACCTTCTTGGGTCGCAATCGTGTCTGCAGAAATACCAATCGGCACTAACGCGGTGTTCTGTTGGAATTCAAAATCATGCGTTAACGGTCCTTGGTCAGACGCCATAGGGACCCGCGACATCATTTCTACGCCGCCTCCAACGGCCAAGCCATCAAAGGCCATGGCTTGTTGTGCTGCTAAGTGGACTGCACTTAGACCCGAGGCGCAATATCGGTTGATGCTCAGGCCCGGAACGCTGTCGGCCCACGATGCACTGACCAAGGCCAGTTTGGCGATGTTGGCGCCTTGCTCAGAAGTCTGTGTCACGCATCCGATGATTGCGTCGTTGACTTGTGCAGTGTCAATGCCGGTGCGTTCAGACAATGCACGAAATTGTTGGGCCAATAATTCAGCTGGTTTGACGGAACGCAGGGCACCTTTGTCATTGCCGCGTCCTCTTGGCGTTCGCAAGGCTTCAATAATGAGAGCGTGGCTCATGGGTTTTCCTTTGAATAGGTTGTGCTTTTCCAAAAGCGGGGGAAGAATGCAGGCACGTTGTCGCAGTACTCCGCGTAGCCAGGTTTGGTTTTGATCATGTGTCGCTCCATCAATGAGGTGGCCGAACCCTTGTTCATAAACCAAGTGACATAAGCCAGAGGAAACACGGACAGCCAGCCCCATGGGTGTGCCATTGCAAACACTCCGTAACCCCACCACATACAAGTTTGGCCAAAGTAATTGGGGTGGCGTGTCAAGCTCCACAGGCCGGTATTTAGCAGTTGTGATGGGTCGGTACGATGGCGCTTGAAGCGGGTCAATTGCCAGTCGCCACCGGCCTCAAAAACAAAGCCCACGAGCCAAACCAATGCCCCTGCGATATGCCAAAACCCAATGGGCCCCGACGCAGCCAAGCCAAAGACCAAAGGAATCGCCCACAACCAAATGATGACCCCTTGCAGCAAAAAGATCTGGAAGTAGCTCCACCACCAAAAGCGATTGCCAGAACGTTGGCGCCAACGGGCATACCGAGGGTCTTCGCCATGGGGCAAGTTGCGCCAAAGAATGTAGAGGGTATAGCGGCCAAAGCCCAGAGTGCTCATGGCCAATAGCAGCAGGCTACTTGTTGGACTCGCGCTCTGCAAATCACCGCCCCCGTGTATGAACAACCACCACGGTGCGGTAAGCAGCAGTGCGCCGTAAGCGATGTCCATGATGCTGGCGTCGCGCTTGATCAGACTGATCACCCATACCACCGTGAGCCAAACCCACAACCACACGCCCAATTGCAAAAAGTCAGCCCATTGCGCAGCGATCCCGGGGCTGATCCACGCGATGCCCACCAAGGCTAAGGGCAAGACGGGGTAAGCCCGATCAAGCCAACGCGTCTGCTCACGTGGCATACCCCAAAGCCACAAGGCCGCTAATGCGCCCCAAAGGATCAGCAAAGCTGTCGGCTGCTGTTGCCAAAGTGTTTCGATCATGCCAATTCCCTTTCAACGACGAAACTCACCACCGTTGCGCAGGAGCCACCAATGTTGAGAGTCTGGATACGCTGGGCGCCTTCGATTTGGCAATCCTGGGCCTGTCCCATCACTTGGCGAGCGGCATCCCAAAGCATGCGTGTACCGGTAGCGCCCACCGGGTGGCCGCAACCGATCAGGCCGCCACTCATGTTGACCGGGCAGCGGCCACCGGGGGCAATCGATCCGTCTTCTACTGCTTGCCAGCTTTGTCCAGGCGCGGTCAGTCCGAGGTGGTCGATGGCCATGTACTCGGTGGTGGTGAAGCAGTCGTGGGTTTCGATGCCGCTCATCGCGTCAATGCCCGACACACCGGCACGGCGCCAGGTGTCTTCGATGGTTTGCCGCACATGGGGAAAAATATAAGTCTGGCCTTGGCTGCGTTCGATCTTGTCGCGCAGGCGCAGACCCGCGTTGCGGTGGCCCCAGCCCGCAATGCGGGCAAGTTGGGCCAAGCCATGGCCACGTTTTTGAGCGTAGGCCTGGGCAAAACGGGCGGAAGCCAACACCACGGAGCAGGCCCCATCGGTGATCTGTCCGCAATCTTGGCGGCGTGTGCCGGGCTCAATGATCGGGTTGGCTTCGTCGTCGTCGGTGAAGCTCAAGGCATCGAATTGCCAAGCGCGGGTTTGCGCCAAGGGGTTGCGTTTGGCGTTGCCGTAGTTGATTTCGGCAATGCGGTTCAGGTGCTTGCGGTCCAGGCCATAGCGGCGTTCGTATTCCTGTGCCAGCAAGCCAAAAGCGGCGGGCCACATGTAGGTGCAATCAATGTCTTCGTGCCCCTGCCAGGCCGCAGCGTTTTGGTTGACCGAGGCCACATTGCCCGAGGTGTTTTTGAACTCCTCGACGCCCATCACTAGCACGCAGTCGTATCGGCCGGCTTCGATTTCGGCCATGGCAGCCAACACGCCCAGAGACGAAGAAGCGCAGGCACCTTCATGGCGCATGGCCGGCACACCCCAGAGTTCGGGGGTCATTTGCGCCACCATGGAGCCCAGGTGGGCTTGCTGGCGTTGCAGCTCACCAAAGGCATTGCCCACATGGATGCTCTCGATGGCCGAGGCCTCCAGGCCGGCATTATCAAGCACGCCTTGCGTGGCTTCTTGCACCATGTCAGAGATGTCCTGACCCTGACGCGCCCAGGACTTGGCGAAGTCGGACTGGTAGCCGCCCAAAATGTAAACGGGTGCGCTCATTGGAAACTCCTTTTGGGGTAGGGCAGGGCTTGCAAGCGCTGCGTGGCGGTGGTGTATTCGAGGGACAACTGATCGACGATGCTGGCCATGGGGGCGGTTTGGTGGATGGTGCCCAGGCCCTGGCCTGCTGCCCAAACGTCCAACCATTTCTTGCCCGCGAAAGAAGCGCTGCTGTCGTATTGGCGGGAAGGAGCGTCGGGCATGTTGTCCGGGTCCAGGCCGTTCATTCGCAGCGAGGGCTTGAGCCAACTGGCCGATGTGCCGGTCACCCCTGCGCTGACGATCAGGTCGTCCACCGTGCTGTCAACGACCATTTGTTTGTAGGCCTCGGGCGCCATGCTCTCAAGGGCCGGAATGAAACGCGTGCCCATGTACACATAATCGGCGCCTGCTGCGATGGCTCCAGCAATGCCCCAGCCGTCGCTGATGCCGCCGCCCAAAACCACTTCGCCATCGAAGAACTCGCGGATGGCGCTGACAAAAGCAAACGGTGACAAAAAGCCGGTGTGCCCACCCGCACCTGCCGAGACGCAAGCCAGGCCATCGGCCCCGGCCTTGACGGCTTTTTGGGCCAGCGTCAGGGTGATGACGTCGGCGAACACCCGGCCGCCATAACTGTGCACCACCTCGATGGCGGGTTTGGGGCTGCCCAAAGCCGTGACCACCACGGGTGGTTTGTAGCGGGCAATCAATTCCAGGTCTTGCGTCAATCGGGTGTTGGACGAGTGGGTGACGAGGTTGGCACACCAGGGCCCCACCGTGTCTGCGCCTTGTACATCACGGGCGGCCGCCAGGCCTTCGGTGATGGTTTTCATCCAAGCGTCGAGTTGGTCGATGGGGCGCGCGTTGGGGGTGGGAAAGGCCCCGACAATGCCCGCTTTGCAAGCGGCCATGACCATCTCGGGGCCAGAGATCAAAAACATCGGCGCGGCAAACACCGGCAGTCGCAGGGGCAGGCGCGGGTGGGTCATGCGGTCGTGCCACTTTCTGGTGTGACCGGCCGACGCGATTGCACGATGCCAAACCGACCCGCCACAAAAGCCAGGTTGGTCAGGGTGGCATTGCCCGCCGGGTTCAGGCCCGTGACGTGGTAATCGCTGTAGGCCGCTGCAAAGTTCAAAGGCATCGCCCCAACCAGGTTGATGGTCAGTTGTGCGCCTGCGTGGGCATAGGCATCCTCAGCCTGGGCGATGAAGTCTTCGCGCGTGGAATACAAAAATGCGGTCAGCCCCCCTTGCTTACGCGCATCGGATGTAGCTTGGTGCAAAGCGTCTTGGGCATCGTCGCAGGCAATCACGAAGCTGATGGGGCCGAAACGCTCTTCGGCGTACAGATCACGTTCTTGCGTAGTCACTTGCAGCATCAGCGGAGTGCTGGTGCGTGCGTTAGGAAATTGCGGGTGGACATAGGCCGAGGGCGCGAGCAACACCTTGCCGCGTTGCTGCCCTTGCGCTTGCATGTCTTGTAGTAAAGCCAAGGTTTGCGGCGACTGGATGGTGGCCAAAATCATGGCGGCTTTTTTGGGGTCCGACGTTAAGGCATGCACCGCATTGGCCAAGCGCTGTGCCACTTCGGCAAAAGGCACCAGGCCTTGGGATGTGTGGACACCGGACTTGGGCACATAGATGTTCTGCGGGCTGGTGCACATTTGCGCGCTGAACAGGCACATGGTGGTCGCCAGATTGCGCAAGGCTGCATCCAGATCATCGCTGGATTCGAGCACCACGGTGTTGCAACCAGCGGTTTCGGTGAAGGCCAAGGCCGGGTGGGAATTTTGCTCAACCCATTGACCAAAGCGCACGCTACCGGTGAAGTCCACGATGGCTGTTTTAGGGTGCTTGATCAGCACCTTACCAATTGGGTCCTCTGTGGAATCAATGGCAAGGGTTACCAGGTTCGGATCAAACCCCTGCGATTGGAGCACCTGCCTGAAAGCTTTGACCGTAATGGCCATGGGTAACACCGTTGCCGGGTGCGGTTTAACGATCACCGGGTTTCCTGTAGCAAGGCTTGCCATCATTGAGGGCCAAGCGTTCCAGGTAGGAAAGCTGGCACAAGAAAAGCATACGGCTGGGCCACGCGGTACCAGACGGTAGGTTTTTTGCAGTTGAATATCTGAACTACCAAAGCGGCGTTTCCATACCGCGCTGGGGGTTACGGAGCGCATGGCCTGTTCGGCATAGACCAAGGCTTCCATGCTGCGGTCCAAAGCGTTCACGCCCGAGCCGGCATAAGCCATGTTGTAGCTTTGGCCGGCGGTGTGCATGACCGCGTGCAAGACTTCGAACAGGTGGTCACGGTACAAAACTTCGAGCACTTCCATCAGCACGCCAATGCGCTGCGTGTAAGGCGCTTTTGCCCAGCTGTCCATTGCTTTTTCGGCCGCGTCGAACAGGGGGTTGATGTCCGATTGCGGGTAGACCACGCCCAAAGCGTGTTGGGTGTAAGGCGATATTTCTTCGCCGATCCAGTTCGTGATGCCGGGTTGGTCCAGTTCAAATCGGCCGTTTTTGAGGTGCTGTTCAAAAGCGGCCTGTCCCGTGCTTTTTGCTTGAGCGGCCTCAGGGTATTTGTCTGGCATGTCTGGGTAGGGGCTCCAGCATTCGCGCGTGACGCAGGTTTGTTGGGCTTTTTCGAATGCCGGACGGTGTTTTTCAAACAGTTTCATCATCGCTTCCAGATCAAACGGTGGTGTCTTAAGGTGCTCGAACCGGGCACTAGATCCGAGGCCGACAAAGTCAGGCCCCCATCGGCTGCGAAGTCCATGTTGCGAATTTGGTCGCTGCCGACAAAGTTCGGGTTCAAGGCGTGGCTCACGTGGTGCACCACCTGGGCTTTGCCCTCGTGTTGACGAACTTCGTATCGTCCGGCGTATTGAAAGTAGCTCTCGAAGGCATTCAATCGTTCAATCTCGGGGGCGCTGCGTACGCTGGCGCTTGACAGAGGTTCCCGGCTGGCCCGGGCGATGCAAGCGGCCATGCCGCCGTCATGGGTGTACTGAATCAGGCCTGTGGCGTCAGGCCCGAAAGGATAGGTGGTGGCTCGGCCATCGTCATAGGTAATTTCCCAGCGCACCAAGGTCCAGACGCCATGCAGGTCTTTGGCCGTTGCTTGCATTTTTGAAGTGCTCATGGTGTCAATGTCGCCATCAGGTTGAAGACAGTTTCAATCAGACTGCAATCAACTTTGTGGCAACAAAGCTTCGCGCACCCAGGTGCTGTGAAAGCCGTGGGGAACGCGTTGCGGCAAGATGATCCGTGCTACTGGCCCCTTGGCTACTTGCATTGCATCGATGATCCAGACCTCTGAGCGGTCTTTCAGGCCGTTCCAAACAAAGCCAATCAGGTAGCCATCGTCTTCCGATTGCGGATTATCACGCTGTGCAAACGGGGCTTCGCTGAACCAATACCCTTCGCCGGGGTGGTAGGTCACAGCGCTGCCGGTTTCCAGGTCGTACTTGGCCAAACCGGCAAAGTGGGGTTGCTCCACGGTGCGCGCTCGGCCCATCAGTACATGGTAGGTGTAGCGGTTTTTGTAGCCTTGGTACCAGGCGTTGATCATCGGGAACTCGGTGTTCAGGATGTCGTCCACCACGCTTTCGCGGGTCTTGCCCGTAGCCAAGTTAAAGCGCCATTGGTAGAACTCGTATTCGGTGCCTTGGGTGCCGATGGTGAACAGCAAGCGCTTGACATCCAAAGAGCCGTCAAAGTTTTTGGGCATGGCGTAGGGGGTGCCCAACATGACCAATTCGGTTTCGCCTTTTTCGTTGACTTCTTCCCAAGCGTTGGCCACATGCAGCATGTAGCGGGGGTCGGCTTCAAACCAGCGGATTTGATCGGCGCTCCCGTGGCGCGGAATAACAGCAAAACGCGATTTCCACTCGGGGTGAAACTCTAGGCTGTAACGCCCGGCTTTAAGGGCCTCGGGGTTATTGATCAGCGGGAAGTCATGCAAGATGCTGTAGTTGGCGGTGATGGCCATGTCGTGCGGCAAGCGCGGACCGGGTAACTCCACCGCAATAAGGGTTTGCAATTGGCCCTGCGCGTTGACCACGCCGTAATGCATATAGGGGTGCTGGTTACCGTAAGCAAAAAACAGGTACTCGCCCGTGCGTTCGTCGACGCGGGAGTGGGCCGAAATTTGCAGACCCTTTAAGCGCGGGTCTGAATCCAGTTTGCCCAGTGTTTCCAGACTCACTGGGTCGACTTGATAAACCGCGCCACCGCGGTACCACATAGAGAGCAACTTGCCGTTGTGAAATTTCACATCGGTGTTTGAGGTGTTTTTCAACGCATCATCAGGCAATGCGCCTTCGGGCAGGCGTTGTTTGAGTCCAGGGGCCATGCTTTCGCCGGCCGCTTTATCGGCCTGCAAACCGTCGGTGTTGACCCAGCGGTTGCGGTACGTGACCTGTCCTTTTTGAAAATGCACCGCGTGCAACATTCCATCGCCGTCGTACCAGTGGTATTTGCCTTTCGGGGTGTGCTGTGGCACAGGGCCGTTGCGAACATACATGCCGCTGAAGTCTTTGGGGATCTTACCGATGACTTCAAAATCTTGCACCACCAACTCCTGATCGATAGGGGCAAAACCTCCTTGCAAATTCGGATTGTCGATCAGATAAGGGGGTGTTTCAACGAAGGTTTCAAGTCCCATGGTGTTCTCCAAATCAGTGTGCGTTAGGGGTAATGGCGGTGGTGCGGATTCAGTGGGGTTGTCCGGAGAGCAAGCCGCCGATTTCCAAATCAGCGCCACTGGCCCAACAAGCATGGGTGCCGCTGCACAATTTGTGGGGTAAGGCAATGCGGCAAACCGGGCCAGCGTCAAATTTCTTGGAATCAATGAGGATGATTTCAGAACGTTGCGTCTTCTCGTTGGTGATGAAGCTCACCAAGTAGCCATCGTCTTCGTCCTTTGCGTTCACGCGTGGGGCAAAGGGGGCCTCGCTGGCGTACTGCCCTTCGGGCAAGCGGATCTCCCAAGAGTCGCCCGTTTTCAAGTCGTGTTTGACATAGCCATGGAACAAGAACCAACCGGGCACTTGCACGGCGCTGTAGGCGTAGCGGTAAGGCTTTGTAGCGAAGCGCTGGTTGAACATACCGAACTCCAGAATGCGCTCGTCCAGACGCTTTTCTGTGGTCTTGCCAGTTTTCAAGTTGAAGCGCCAGCGGTGCAAGTGGCAGCCCATTTTTTTCTGGTCCAGATACGACATCATGCGCTCGTAGCCTGCAGGCGCGCCTTCGTAATTGCGGGGCATGGGGTTGTCCTGGAAATAGCCGTCAAGCACGATCTCATCGCCCTCTTCGTAGGCATTGAGCCAGTGCAGCACAAAGGTGGGAGCGGCTTCAAACCAGATGATGTCTTGCGTCTGCCCACGCCGAGGAATGATGGCAATGCGCGAGGGCGTATCTTTGTAAAAGCGCACCACATGCTTGCCTTGTTTCAGCAACTCGGGGTCCCAGTAAAGAGGAAAATCGTTGAGGATGGCGTAGTTTTCGGTGTAAGCCATGTCGTGCGGCAAGCGGGGGCCTGGCAAAGGAATGGGCACGTAATGCACCAGCTTGTCGTGCTTGTCGACCACGCCATAGTGCATGTAGGGTGCGTGTTTGGAGTAGTTGAAAAAAAGCAGTTCGCCGTTGCTTTCGTCCACTTTGCAGTGGGCGGAAATACCGTCCAGCGGAGTCCAGGGTGGAATGCCCTCGTGCGTCAGGTTCATCGGATCGACGCGGTAGCCCTCGCCGCATTGGTAAAACGTGGTCAGAGCGCGTCCTGCGTGAACCACCACATCAGTGCTCGAAGAGTCCTTAAGGCTGCCATGAGCGCCCCAGCCCGCTCGCTCGGACAAGGCCGGATCTTCCATCAGGCCCGCCCACAGCGCTCGACCCGCTTCCAGTTCGGCTTGCAAGCCTTTGGTTTGGATGAATCGGTTGCGGTAGCTGGCCTTGCCATTTTTGAAGGCTGCCATGTGCAGCATGCCGTCACCATCAAAAGGATGGTATTTGCCTTTGGCCTGAAACACCGGGTTTTCGGTGTTGCGCAAATAAACGCCATCCAAATCCAGCGGAATACTGCCTTCCAAAACTTCCAGTTCAGTGGCATTGACCTCCTCAAGAAGGGGGGTCCAAGCGCCTTGAAGGTAAGGGTGGTCACCAGGAACCAGGTTACTGCTGAGGGTGTTCAAAATTTGAGTAGACATACTGAACCTTGTTAATTACTATCACTATCTTACTAAGTATATGGAATTTTTCATAAACACATCTAAGGGTTTTCGATGATAAAAAACAGCATTCAAACCTTCCCGTCGTTGAAAAACAAGGTCGCTATCGTTACAGGCGCAGGAAAAGGCGTTGGGCGGGCAATGAGTCTGTATTTGGCAAGCTGCGGCGTGAAGGTATTGGTCAATAACAGACGACATCCTTCAGAAACAGATGCCCAATCCAGCGCTGGCGGCGTAGTACAAGAAATTCTGGCGCAGGGTGGGCAGGCGCAGGCCAATTACGATGACGCATTAGATCCAGATTCGGGTCGCCGCATGGTGGATCAAGCCATGAATACATGGGGAAGCTTGGATATGGTGTACGCCAACGCTGCCATTTCTCAGCATGCGTCTTTTCACTCCCTGAGCGTTTCACAGTTGATGCAAATTATCGAAACCGGTGTGGTGAGCACGCTGTCGCTTTTTCATGCCGCCTGGCCTATTTTTAAAGAACAACGTTTTGGCAGGGCACTGGCGAGCACATCCAGTGCTGGGCGCTTCGGAAATCACGGCTTGTCGGCCTACGCCGCTTCCAAAGGCGCGATTGAGTCGTTGGTTCGATCCTTAGCCCATGAAGGCGAAAAGCACAATATTTATTGCAATGCTATTTCTCCATATGCCTATTCACAAATGACCGCTTCTCACTTGCCTTCGCATTGGGTAAATAAGCTTCAGCCGGAAACACTTGCCCCCGCCGTAGCCTGGTTACTTAGCAAAGAATGCACTCTGAATGGAGAAGTTCTGGTTGCTGGGGGTGGGCGATATGCCCGCGCATGGCCAGTAGAAACGGACCCGCTGGAGGGGGAGGACTTACCTGCCATCTGGCAGGAGCTGCTCAAGAAGGATGGAAAAAGGCATAAAGACTCCGTCAGCGCATTTGAGTCATTTATGGTGGATCGAAATTGATCAGTAGGCAGTTGGCATTAGTTTGTAAAGCTCTGCGTAGCTTCGGGTAACTTAAGCCTTCGCTTTGCGAATCACCGCCCGAACTTCATCCTCGCTGTGATCAGGTATTTGGCTGTCAATTTGCAGCAGCAATCCCAGAACCCGTGCCCCATGTTCTACCGCAAGCGATCCGTATTTGATATCGCCTTGCACCAAAGCGCTGGCATGAAGCTCGATGCGCTCTAGGGCGTGAATATTGCCGGTCACTTTGCCGGCGACGATGATGCGGTGGGCACGAACATCGCCTTGCACCACGCCGCTTGCGCCTATGACCACCGTAATCGGTAAATCAGAATGTGCTTCGATATGACCGACGACGGTTCCATCCAAGCGCAAGCTGTCCGTTGCCAAAATGCGGCCGTGCATTTCGCATTGGGGCCCAATCAAGGTATCGAATTTTTCCGCACTTAATACCAATGGACTAGCGGGGGACTTCTTTTTACCAAACATGGGAACTAGCCTCAGGGTGCGCTTTAAGGAATTTTGCGTGGGCAGTCAGCGCGGCGTGAGGTGCTAAAGATTGCCCTTGGTACAACACCTCGTAATGCAGATGTGCGCCGGTCGATCGCCCGGAGTTGCCAAGCCGCCCAAGAATCTGCCCGCGTTGGAGCCGTTGCCCTGGGTTCACCAGCCGCTCGCGCAGGTGGGCGTAGCGGGTGACGTGTCCTTCGGGGTGTGCGATTTCGACCACGTTGCCATAGGCGCCTGAGAACTCGGAGCGAATGACTTTGCCGCTGGCAGTCGCTAGAACGGCGCTGCCTAGTGGTGCCACGAGGTCAATGCCTTCATGGAGGCTAGCTTCCCCTGTAATAGGGTCCGCCCGAACGCCAAAGCCGCTGGTCACATGAAAATCGACTGCCAAAGGCAAAGCCGTTGGCAGTTTCGCCAAGCGCTGTAAATCGTCTTGCCATTGCTGCTGGTTGGTGAGCAGTGACTGGTTCAAATCGGCGAGCTGTTGTTGGGTGACTGCGAGTTGGTTCGATAAATCGGGTTCTTTTAAGCGCCAAGAAGAAATGATTTTGAGAGGGCCGCCTTGGCCCTTGGGGCTGGGTGTTTTGGCTTGGTGAAACAAGGACTCAATCCCGAACATTTCTGTCCACTGCCGTTTACTTTTTTCTATATCGCCTAGGCGTTGAACCACTTCTGAATATTGAGACTGAAGGGTATGTAACTGCTCCCGGTAGCCTATTTCCATTCTTTGCTGGTCTTGTTCGGAGCTGACGCCGCCTAAACTTCGGGCCAGCGAAGGGGCGTAGTCAACGGCAACGCGCAGCCCGACAAAGTGGAATAAAACTCCGATCAAAACGCACGACGCAGCCGCTAAGACCATGGCAGCAGCGACTTTTCGAGCGGTGATAGAAATAGTGACAACGCGGGCCGCAGGCCCAGATACCCAGATCAATTGCATGACCCCTCCCAGGGTTAACGAAAGTGTAATTTTTGCCGCCCGGCTTATATGCGGGGTCGGCCAAGGCAGCGGGCCGTTATCGACCTCTTTTGCCCAAAAGCATTTTAGCGCAAGACCTTTCCTTACTCTGGAATCACCGCCGTCACTTCAATTTCCACCTTCGCCCGGTCTTCAATCAGGGCAGAAACTTGCACTGCCGTCATGGCTGCGTTAAAGCTGCCGATGGTTTCTCTAAACGCCTGACCGATTTCTCGGGCAGCTGCGAGGTATTCGCGCTTGTCGGTCACGTACCAAGTCATTCTTACGATATGTTCCGGTTTTGCGCCGGCTTCGTTCAACACGGCAACAATATTTTCCAGGGCCTGTCGGACTTGGCCAGCAAAGTCATCGGTTTGGAATTGGCATTGCGCGTCCCAGCCGATCATTCCGGCAACACACACCGTTTTTCCGCTGGCCATCACCCCGTTGGAGTAACCGCGGGGCCGAGGCCATGCGGCTGGTTGTAGTATTTTCATAGTTGTTCCTTTTAAACCCCGATATAGCGATGCCAGAGTTCAGGGTTCTCGCTCAATGCGTTCGAGTCTCCACTCCAGACCACTTTGCCGCGTTCAATCAAGGTGTGGTGATCGGCGAGTTGGACCAAGCGCTGAACGTATTTATCAATAATCAAAATACTTTGGCCTTGTGCGCGAAGGGCTCCCAAGCAATTCCAAATGTCTTCCCGAATCAAAGGCGCTAAGCCCTCGGTGGCTTCGTCCAAGATCAGTAAATGGGGGTTGGTCATCAGCGCCCGACCGATGGCTAACATTTGTTGTTCTCCGCCCGAGAGTTGGTTACCCATATTACGGCTGCGTTCGGCCAACCGGGGGAAGAGGTCAAAGACGCGCTCAAGCGTCCAAGGCGCAGTTGACGCATTGCGATTGGCTGCGAACGCTTTTAAATTTTCGGTGACGGTCAAGGTGGGAAAAATCAAACGGCCTTCGGGAACCACGGCCATACCCATTCGGGCGATGCGGTCTGGGCTGAGTTGGTCAATGCGTTCGCCTAAGAAATAAACAGTGCCACTTTGGGCAGGGGTCAAACCCAAGATAGACCGCACCGTAGTTGTTTTACCCATGCCGTTTCGCCCAAGCAAAGTGGCAAAGCCGCCAGCGGGAATTTGCAGGTCAATACCAAAGAGGATTTGGCTTGGCCCATACGACGTTTGTAAATTCTCTAACCGAAGCAGATCGCTCATGGCTTGACCTGCGGCAGGTTGTTGTGTTGAAACTCGTCACCCAGGTAGGCAACTTTGACTGAAGGGTTGTCTTTGATCTCTTGGGCATTTCCACTGGCGATGACCTTGCCAAAAACCAAGACCGAAATCGTGTCAGCTAATTTGAAAACGGCGTCCATGTCGTGTTCTACAAGTACCACCGTCGTTTCACCGCGCAGGCTGTCTAACAAGCTCACCATGCGTTCGGTTTCTTCCGGTCCCATGCCTGCCATAGGCTCATCGAGCAGGAGCAGCTGGGGGCGGCTGGCCAGCGCCAAGCCCACTTCGAGTTGGCGCTGTTCACCGTGGGACAAGGCCTGGGCTAATTGATTCAGGCGCGTGCCTAAACCGACGCGTTGGGCGACGGCGTGGGCCTTTTCATAGCGTTTTTTTTCTGATCGGGCGCTGGACCAAAAGCGAAAGCTGCTGCCCTCGATGGCTTGAACGGCCAAGGCGATGTTATCGAGCACGCTCAATCGACCAAAAATACTGGTGATTTGGTAAGACCGAACCAAGCCAAGCCGGGCGCGTTCGTCCATAGTCATCTTCGTGATGTCATGTCCAGCAAAAACAATGCGCCCAGAGTCACTTGGCATTGCGCCCGAGATTTGCGCGATCAAGGTGGTTTTACCCGCGCCGTTAGGGCCAATCAGGGCGTGAATTTTTCCTTCTTCAATACTTAAATCGGCATGGTCTGTCGCAGTCAGACCGCCAAATCGTTTGACGAGTTTTTCGATGTGCAGCAGGGGCTTAATCATGGCTCGCCTTGCGCTTGAGCAAACTGGTGATTCCGTTAGGTGCAAAAAGCACAACGGCCAATAAGACTGCGCCAAGACCCAGTTGCCAGTGCATGGTGTAGTGGCTTAGAAATTCTTCGAGCAGTAAAAATGCGATGGCACCGATCACGCCGCCATACAGATGGCCGACGCCGCCTAGGATGACCATCATCATCAGCATGCCCGATTGGCTCCACTGCATCATGGCGGGGCTGACAAAACCGTTGAGATTGGCAAAGAGGACGCCGGCCAAACCCGCTACCGCACCGGCTAAGGTGAATGCTGCCAGCTTGTAGCGAAAAACCGCAAAGCCAAGGGCTGTCATTCGGACTTCGTTTTCACGGATCGCTTGCAAAGCGTGACCAAACCGCGCATTTAACAGCCGCACCATGAAGACAATCGCCATGACCAGCGCGCCCAAACTGAGGTAATACAGATGGACATCGATCGAAAGATCCAACCCCCATCCGATCGATGACTTGGCGGCAAGCGATAAGCCGTCGTCTCCGCCATAGGCTTTTAACGAGATGACAAGGTAATACAGCATCTGGGCAAACGCCAGAGTGATCATGATGAAGTAGACCCCTTGGGTTCGCAAACTGATCCAACCAATCAGCAGAGAAACCAATGCAGTGAGGAGAATGGCTAGCGGCCAAGCGATCCACGCAGAGGCGATTCCGTTTTGCATCAGAATGGCAACGCTGTACGCGCCTATGCCTAAAAACGCGGCGTGGCCAAAGCTCACCATGCCGCCAAAACCCAAGATCAAATTCAAGCTGCTCGCGGCCAACGCAAATACCAAAACCCGCGTTGCCATGCCCACATAAAACGTGTCGCCCACAGAGTAGGCGGCAATTGGTAATGCCAAAAGCAAAGCCAAAAAAGGCAAGGACCATCGAAGCTGCAAAGTGTGTTCCAGCACACTGGGCACGGGTTTCAAATCAGCCATGGCTAGGAAAAAGTCCCCGAGGCTTGAAAAATAAAACTGTCGCCATAAAAATATAAATCAAGATCGATGACAGGGCTGGCCCGGCGTTAGACGCAAACTCTGCTCCAGCCACATTCACCAAGACCAGGGGCAACAGGGTTCTCCCCGCGGTATCAATGCAGCCCACGAGTAGTGCGCCTAAAAGCGCACCGCGTACCGATCCAATTCCACCAATCACGATCACCACAAAGGCCAAAATCAAAATACTCTCGCCCATACCGACTTGCACCGCCAAAAGCGGTCCTAACATTCCTCCGGCCAAAGCACACAGTGCCGCACCCACACCAAAGACCAGCGTAAATAAACGTTGCACATTGGTTCCCATCGCCATCGCCATTTCGCGGTGCGATGCGCCCGCCCGAACTTGCATCCCGATGCGCGTGTGGGCAATCAACAGGTACAGCAATCCTGCGACTGCAAGACCCACGGCAATCATGAAGAGTCGGTAGGCGGGGTAGGAAAACCCCATGAAAATTTCAACGGGTCCGGATAACGCCAGCGGAGGGTTGAGTGACAAGGGCTGCGAGCCCCAGATCAAACGCACAGACTCATTACACATCAGCAAAATAGCGAAGGTACCGAGCACTTGAGAAACGTGATCGCGCTGGTACAAGCGGCGCAAAATACTGATCTCTAAAAGGACGCCAAACACGGCAGTACCTACCACCCCAAAGCCCAAGCCCGCCCAGAAAGATCCGGTTGCAGCAGTGATCGAGGCGATAAGGTAAGCGCCAACCATGTACAAAGAACCGTGGGCAAGGTTGATCATGTCCATGATGCCAAACACCAGCGTCAACCCAGCGGCGAGCAAAAAAAGCATCAAGCCCATTTGCAAGCCGTTGAGCATCTGCTCCAAGATCAAAATTGCATTCATCGCTTCTAACCGCCTCACTGGCGCGTCTTATGTATTTTGATTAACTTGGCATCTTGCAGCTGCCAGCGTAGGCATCTGCGTGGTTTTTAAAGACGGTTCCAATCGTGCGGTTGGTGATTTGACCCTTGGCGTTTTTGGTGATGACCCGCAAGTAGTAGTCTTGAATCGGGTAGTGGTTGACGTTGAATTTGAAGGCGCCGCGCACCGAGTCAAACTTGGCCGCTTCAAGGGCTTTGCGAACCGCTGCCTTGTCATCCAATTTGCCCTTGCTGTCGCGAACGGCGGCATCAATCAATTTGGCCGCGTCATAGCCTTGGGCTGCGTACAGAGAAGGTAAACGGCCAAATTCTTTTTCAAACGCAGCAACAAATTTTTTGTTGGCAGCGTTGTCTAAGTCGTGGGCCCACTGGGAGGTATTGAACATTCCGAGCATGGGTTCCCCAACGGCCTTAATCACGTCTTCATCGCCTGAAAAACCTGGGCCAAACAAAGTCATGTCTTTGGATAAGCCAGCGCCCACAAATTGCTTGATGAAGTTAATCCCCAAACCGCCGGGCAAGAAGATATAAACCGCATCGGGTTTGCTAGCGCGTAATTGGGACAATTCTGCACCGTAGTCCAACTGGGTGAGTTGGGTGTACGTTTCCGAGACAACCTCACCTTTGTAAAAACGCTTGAAGCCGGTGAGGGCGTCTTTGCCCGCGGGGTAGTTGGGTGCGATGAGCGCGACTTTCTTGTAGCCCTTGTCCATCACGGTTTTACCTACCGCTTCGTGCAGGTTGTCGTTTTGCCATGACGCGCTAAAGAAGTAAGGGTTGCATTGGTCGCCCGCGTATTGCGAGGGGCCTGCGTTTGCGCTGACATAAAACGTTTTGGATTGAAACGTAGGCGCGCCTACTGCCAACATCACGTTTGAAAATACAACGCCTGTCATAAAGTCCACTTTGTCGCGCTTGACCAAACGGTCGGCGGTTTGGCGTCCAACGTCCGGGCTGGCTTGGTCATCGGCAATGATGACTTCGGCAGGACGCCCGCCGAGTTTTCCGCCGCCAAGTTTGATGGCGAGTTGAAACCCGTCGCGAATATCAATTCCCAAACCTGCACCCGGTCCAGACAAGGTGCTCAGTAAGCCAATCTTGACGGGCTCGGTAGATTGCGCAGTTGCGGACAAGGCCGCCACTGCCACGGCTGCTGCCAGCAAGGTTTTCAATGTGGGGGTGTGATGGAGTTTCATTGTGAATATCCTTTCGGGTTATGGTTCGGGAAGGTCTCGTTTCAGGGGGCAGGGTGATCGTTCAGGGTACTACACGTTTTCGCGAAGCTTAAAGCGTTGCAGTTTACCGGTCTGGGTTCGGGGAAGGGCGGCTACAAATGTGATGGCTCTGGGGTATTTGTAGGGAGCGATCTGCGCCTTCACAAAATCTTGGAGCTGCTTTGTAATGATGCTGTCGCCGGTATGCCCTGGTCGCAGGGCGACATAGGCGTGCACAATCTGCCCACGGTCTTCATCTGTGCTGCCAATGACCGCACACTCTGCCACCGCAGGATGCAACATCAAGGCTTCTTCAACTTCAGGGCCTGCGATGTTGTACCCGGCGGACACAATCATGTCGTCGGTACGGGCCTGGTAAAAAAAGTAGCCATCGTCATCCATTAAATAGGTATCGCCGGTAAAGTTCCAGCCGAAGCGAACATAGGTTTTTTGCCGTTCATCGGCCAAATACCTACAACCCGTAGGGCCCCGAACGGCTAGCTTTCCAACCTGACCCGCAGGCAAGGTATTTCCCGCGTCATCCATGATGCAGGCCTGGTAACCCGGGATCACCGTGCCGGTGGCACCCGGTTTGGCGTGGGCTGCATCCGCAGAAATAAAGATATGCAACATCTCTGTTGCGCCAATGCCATCAATGAGTTCGATCCCGGTTGCATCACGCCATAACGCCCGGGTCGATGCCGGCAAGGCCTCGCCAGCGGAGATGCAGTGCTTCAACGCAGTTTTTCGCAAATCAACGCCGCGCGGCGCAAGTGTTCGGTAGGTGGTGGGAGCAGTAAAAAGAACGGTAGCACCATATTCTTCAATCGCTTCAAGCAATTGGGGAGGGCCTGCTTTTTCCAGTAAGACTGTTGAGGCGCCTACTGACATGGGAAACAACACCAAGCCCCCTAAGCCAAAGGTAAAGGCAAGCGGCGGACTGCCCATGAAAACGTCGTCTGCGCTTGGGCGTAAGACGTGGTGAGACCAACAAGCGCACACCGCCATCACATCGCGGTGAAAGTGCATGGTGGCCTTAGGGATGCCGGTGGTCCCTGAAGTAAAAGCAATGATGCAGGTGTCATCAGCAGCCGTAGTGACGTTGGTGAAAACGCCAGATTGCCGCTCCATCGCAGCTTCGAGACTGTCAGGGCCTTCGTAGTTGTAGTGTTGTATGTTCTTCAATGTGGGGCATTGCATTGCTGTGTTGCGCATTTCAACACTCAGGCTGGCGTCACATAAAGCGTGACAAATCTCTGCCTTGTCTATCACGGCTTTAAGCTCTTTGGCACGCAGCATCGGCATGGTGGCGACTGCAATCGCGCCAACCTTCACGATGGCAAACCAGCAGGCCACCATCATCGGGTTATTGGGCCCGTGCAACAAAACCCGGTTCCCCGGGACGACGCCCATGGAATGAACCAGAACGTTGGCGATGCGATTGGCTTTGTCAAAAAGATCGGCATACGTCCAGCTAACTTGGGGCGAACGAATACACAAGCGGTCACCCTGCCCAAGATGGATACGGCGATCCAATAACTCAGTCGCACAATTCATTTGCTCGGGAAATTGCAACTCCGGTAAATCAAACAGATACACCGGCTGCTGATCGCTGGGGGGCAAGTGGTTGCGGGCGAAGTGGTCGGTGTGGGCGGTGGTCATGGCGTGTCTTTTAAAAGTTCACGGGCAATGATGAGCTGCTGCACTTCGGTGGCCCCTTCGTAAATCCGAAGCGACCGAATTTCCCGGTAGAGGCGCTCAACGATGTGACCGCTCACGACGCCCATGCCACCCCAAATTTGAACCGCTGCATCAATCACTTGCTGAGCGCCTTCGGTCGCAGTCATCTTGGCCATGGCCGCTTCTTTGGTCACGGATTGACCTTGGTCGCGTAACCACGCTGCGCGGTACGTCAACAACGCACTGGCATCAATGGTGGTTGCCATCTGCGCTAATTTGGCTTGCGTCAATTGGAAGTCCGCCAAGGTTTGGTTGAACATCTTGCGGCTGGTTGCCCGTTGCAACGCCTCGTCAAAAGCTCGGCGTGCAAAGCCCAAGGAAGCTGCGGCAACCGACGTTCGAAACACGTCCAAGGTTCGCATCGCCACTTTAAAACCTTCGCCAGGAGCGCCAATGCGTTGACTCAAAGGAACGCGGCAATCTGTAAATCGCAAGGTCGCTAAGGGGTGGGGCGCAATCACCTCAATCCGCTCCGCAATTGACAAGCCCGGCGTATCAGCGTCCACAATAAATGCGCTGATTCCGCGAGCGCCTGGCGCTTCCCCGCTGCGAGCGAAAACAAGGTAAAAATCAGCAATGCCGCCGTTAGAAATCCAGGTTTTACAGCCGTTGAGAACCGCATAACCGTCTTCCACTTTGGCACTGCATTGCATCGCCGCAACGTCGGAGCCGGCATCGGGCTCACTTAAAGCAAAGGCCGCAATGGCCTCGCCTTTGGCAACCTTGGCGAGGTAGCGTTGTTGTTGCTCGGGGCTTCCCGCCAAACTAATCGCGCCTGAGCCCAAGCCTTGCATGGCAAATGCAAAGTCTGCGAGGCCCGAGTGACGCGCCAGAGTTTCTCGGATGATGCAAATACTGCGCGTGTCCATGACTTCGGATGCCGCGCCATGCGCAGATCCTGCGATGGCGTACTTCAACCAACCCGCGCGCCCCAAACTCTTTACCAACGCTTTGCACTCCGCATCGACATCGTGGCTATGGGTTTGAGAAATGTGATTGCTGGCCCATTGATCGAGCTCCCGCGCAAGCTGCGCGTGTTGCGGATTAAAAAAGGGCCAATCCAGGTATCGGGTGTCGCTCATGGCATGCCTTGTTTAGTTACCCTGAAACACAGGACGCTGCTTCACAACAAAAGCGTCATACGCCCGTTGGTAGTCTTGGGTCAACATGCAAATGGCTTGCGCTTGGGCCTCGGCCTCTATCGCTTGGTCGATAGACATAGACCACTCTTGGTGCAGCATGGTTTTGGTGATGCCGTTTGCAAAAGTAGGGCCAGAGGCCAGTTCATGCGCTAACTGTTGCGCGGCTGACGCAAGACCGGCGGGTTCACACAATCGATTGAAGAACCCACTACGTTCGGCTTCTTCACCGCCAATCGAGCGGCCTGTGAAAAGCCATTCGCTGGCCCGGCCTTGGCCAATGATGCGCGGCAAGATGGCGCAAGCGCCCATATCGCAGCCTGCCAAACCCACGCGGTTAAACAAGAATGCAGTTTTGCTACGAACCGTTCCCAAGCGCATATCAGACGCCATCGCCATGATGGCCCCAGCGCCCGCGCAAACCCCATCGACTGCGGCAATGATGGGCTGGGGGCAACCGCGCATCGCTTTAACCAGGTCGCCCGTCATGCGAGTAAACATCAACAATTCAGGGGCAGGTAAATGAATCAGCGGGCCAATAATTTCATGGACATCGCCACCCGAACAAAAGTTATCCCCAGCGCCACTGATAACAATGGCGTGAACGTCTTTGGCATATTTCAAACGACCAAACAGGTCGCGCAGTTCCACATAGGAATCAAATGTCAGTGGGTTTTTTCGCTCGGGCCGGTTCAGTGTGATGCTTCCCACGCCGTCCTGACACGACCACACAAAATTTTGTGCTTGATAGTTGGCTAGCAGCTGCTGGTTACCCTTAGCCAAGGCGGGATCTAAGGTCTTGACCGCAGCGGGGCGGTTTGCTGGTGCGCTCATGGGCGGTCCTTGTTTTGGGGTTCTTGTTGCCTTAGCAATTGAACACGCAGCTTGCCCAAATGGTTGTAAAGGTTTTGGACGGTACTGGCATCCATGCCAGAGAAAAATTCCAAAATCCATTGCTCGTGTTCTTGGGCCATCGCTTTGAAAGTAGCGTGTCCATGCGCCGTTAGGCTCACGATCCACGAGCGCCTGTCGCTGGCACTGTTGGTTCGTGTCACCATGCCTTCGCGAACAAGTTCGTCGGTGACTCCGGTGACGTTGCCGCCCGTCACCATCAAAAAGCGCGACAGCTCGCTCATTTTGAGCCCTTCAGGTTGGCGGTACAACTGCGCCATGTAGTCAAAACGGGGCAATGAAATATCAAACCGCAAACGCAAGCGCTTGCGAATTTCATCTTCGATTTGGGTGCTACACGCAAGCATCCGCAACCAGAGTTTGAGCGCCGCATGGTCACCCAGGTCGGAGCGGGCTTCGTGGCCTAGCTCGTCGGCTTGGTTTAGGAGGTTTCTGCTTTGGTCAATCCGCATAGCTTTAACTTTGAGCTGCGAGAGCGGCTTGCGCTTTTTCGCGTTGGAATAACGATTCCATTTGTGGTTTTCCTGAGATGTACTGCTTGGGCCACGCGATGGGGGTGTACCCAATTTTTGCGGCCTCGGTTAGCGTCCAAGCAGGGTTAGCCAGATGTGGGCGAGCGACTGCGCACAAATCCGCACGGCCCGCAGAAATAATGCTGTTGACATGGTCCGCCTCGCTGATGGCGCCCACTGCAATCGTCGCAATCCCGGCCTCTTGGCGAATCCGATCGGCAAACGGGGTTTGGAACATGCGCCCAAAAACAGGTTTTTCTTTTTTACTGACTTGTCCGGAGGAGCAGTCGATCATGTCGGCCCCCGCCTTTTTGAAAGCCCGGGCAATCGCGACCGCATCCGAGGGAGTAATACCGCCTTCAACCCAATCGTTCGCTGAAATACGAACCGACATCGGACGCTCGCTAGGCCAGGCCGCCCGAACTGCTGCAAAGACTTCCAGCGGAAAGCGCAAGCGGTTGTCTAAGCTTCCGCCGTAGGTATCGGTGCGCTGGTTGGTTAAGGGCGAAATAAAGCTTGATAGCAAATAGCCGTGGGCGCAGTGCAGCTCTAGCCAGTCCACACCGGCAAGGGCTGCAGCGTGTGTGCTGGCAACAAACTCTTGGCAGACGGCGTCCATCTCAGACTGCGTCATGGCTTTTGCAACGTGGCTGACTCCGGGCAAATACTGTTGCTCTGACGCAGAAACCAACGGCCAGTTGCCTGATTCGAGCGGCTTATCGATGCCCTCCCACGCCACGCGGGTTGACGCTTTGGCGCCAGCGTGTCCGATTTGCATTGCAAATTTAGCGTCGCTTTGGCTATGCACCCAATCGACAATGCGCTTCCATGCGGCGGTGTGCTCTGGGGTGTACATCCCAGGACAGCCCGGCGTAATTCGCCCGTGGGCGCTCACACAAGTCATCTCCGCAAACACCATCGCCGCGCCGCCCATCGCGCGAGCGCCAAGGTGAACCAAGTGGTAATCCCCCACAACGCCATCGACGGCCGAGTACTGCGCCATCGGCGAGACAACAACGCGATTTTTGAGGGTCAGTCCGCGTACCGTATAGGGCGTAAACATGGGCGGCGGTGCGCTTTGTCCGGCGGCCGGCGCTTGCCCTGCGTTTGTAGCAAACCAGGATTCAAAGTCAGCCAGCCACTTTGCATCCCGAAGCCGTAAATTTTCATGGCTAATGCGTTGGCTGCGGGTCAACATGGAATACATGAACTGCGGCGCTTCGAGCTGGTCGCAATACCGCTCCCCACACACCTCAAACCATTCCATAGCGTTCCAAGCCGCATTTTGCAAACGCAACACATCGACATGGCGCAAGGCTTGGTAGCGCTCTAACACCCGAGGAATATTTTCGGGCGAATCACCAATCTCTTTGAACTGGCGCGTGAGTTCAATCGCATCTTCAATCGCTAATTTGGTGCCTGAGCCAATCGCAAAATGGGCGGTGTGAACGGCGTCTCCCATCAACACCACGTGGCTGCGCCCATTGAAATGGGACCATTGTTCGCATTTGACACGCTGAAAATTCAACCACGCAGAGCCCCGCAAGTGGCGCGAGTTGGTCATCAATTTCGCACCTTGCAAATTACTCGCAAAGATTTTTTCGCAAAATGCGATGGACTGGTCTTGATCGGCTTGGTCTAAGCCGTGGGCTAACCAAACGTGCTCTGGGCACTCCACGATAAAGGTAGTGGTGGTGTCGTCGAACTTATAAATATGGGCTTGAAACCAGCCGTTTTCAGTTTTTTCAAACAGGAACGTAAAAGCGTCGTAGAGTTTGTGGGTTCCAAGCCAAATGAAGCGGTTAGGCCGGGTAACGACATCGGGTTTAAATATGGCTTCGTAGTTGGAGCGAATGCGCGAGTTAATCCCATCACTGGCAATCACCAAGTCTGCGTCTGGGTACTGCAAATCCGAATCGGCATCGACCTCAAACTCCAATTTGACATCCAAGGCTTCACAACGGCGCTGCAAGATGTTGAGTAATTTTTTGCGGCCAATCCCAACAAAGCCGTGGCCGCCAGAGCGAATCGTTTCGCCTTTGAATCCCAGTTCGATGTCATCCCAGTGGTTAAAGGCCACTTCAATATCTGCTGCAGTTTCGGGATCCCAAACGCGCATGTTGTCCATGGTGGCGTCTGAGAAAACCACTCCCCAGCCAAACGTGTCGTAGGGCTTGTTACGTTCGACCACAGTGATCTCATGGGCGGGGTTGTTCTGCTTC